>NATV01000130.1 GCA_003094535.1 gamma proteobacterium symbiont of Ctena orbiculata
CGCGCGAAATTGTGTTATTCTCCAAACCGCTTTAGCCCGAATTCGGGCGAAGCTTTGAATAAACAATTCAAAAAAAATAGGTTAAGTGACTGAATGCTCATGTTTAGGATCGCTCTTTGTGTTGGGCGGACTGCCTCTCCGCCAAATAATAAGGGGGCCAATAGGCCCCCTTATTATTTGGCTGCGCGGCAGGTTTTGATTCGAACCCTTTGTTCGACAAGGCGCGCACCGCCGCAGGACGCCTGAGTGTAACGAAGGCGTCCCCCCACTTAATATGGGAACTTATGTTGAAATCGGCCATCAATGCACCAATATCCTAAATCAATGGCATTTATCGATTGGTGAACCGAAAATGATGAGAATCGCGCTGTTTCTGGGTACGAATCTGGCCATATTGATGCTGATCAGCATCACTTTCAGGCTCCTGGGCATCGAGGGGCTGCTGTTGGAGAACGGAGTCGATCTCAACCTCAACGCACTGCTGGTCTACTCCGCGGTGATCGGCTTCTCGGGTTCTTTGATATCCCTCTTCATCTCCAAGTGGATGGCGAAACGCAGCATGGGTGTCAAGGTCATTGAGACACCGGCAAACGAGATTGAACGCTGGCTGGTCGGCACGGTCGAGAGACAGGCGCAACAGGCTGGGATCGGCATGCCGGAAGTGGGATTGTTCAATCATGCCTCACCCAATGCGTTCGCGACGGGATGGAATAAAAACAGCGCCCTGGTGGCGGTCAGCAGCGGCCTGCTGCAGCAGATGAACAGGGATGAGGTCGAAGCGGTACTCGCACACGAGGTCAGCCATGTGGCGAACGGGGATATGGTCACCCTGTCACTGATTCAGGGGGTGGTCAATACCTTCGTTGTATTCCTCTCCCGAATCATCGGACATACGGTTGATCGTCTCGTGTTCAAGACCGAACGCGGTTACGGTCCTGGGTACTTCATCGTCTCCATGATTGCCGAATTTGTACTTGGCATCCTGGCGATGACCATTGTGATGTGGTTTTCCCGCTGGCGCGAGTTTCGGGCCGACAGAGGTGGGGCCGAGCTCGCCGGTAGAGGCAAGATGATCGCCGCCCTCAAGCGTCTGCAACAGGCCCATGAACCGGAATCCCTCCCGGAAGAGATGGCGGCGTTCGCGATCAGCGCCGGTAAGGTGCAGAAATTGTTTGCCAGTCATCCTCCGTTGGAATCGAGGATCGCGGCACTCCAGACGATGTAAGCAAGTTATTGATCTGTAATATATTATTGCTGAGAGAACAGCCTGGAGCCGGCAAACACGAAACTTGCCCTACACTGCATACGGATGGTGCAGGGTCATTAATTCTAAGTTTTTTGGACAACGGCCACGCGGAATGACCACGCTGGCCGTTGTCAATGAATCAGTGGATTGGTCAGCCTGTCATCGATAGGACGACAGTTTGGCTGTCACCAGCGACCACCGCCTCCACCAGAGCTACGCTTTGGCTTTTCCATGGCTTCGTTAATTCTCAAGTCACGGCCCTGAAAATCCTTGCCATTGAGCTGAGAGATGGCTTTTTCAGCATCACCCTGGCTCATTTCCACAAAGGCAAATCCCCTTGAACGACGGGTTTCCCGATCCAGGATCAGGTTTGCCGACTGCACTTCACCAATGCCGGAAAAAAGCTCCCGGACATCATCTTCTGTGGCAGACCAGGGAAGGTTGCCAACATACAATTTAGTCATCTATCTACATTCCTAACAAAAAAGATACTTAATGTTCAGAGTCTGATGGTCCCATGCATACCTGCCAGACAGACTGTGAACGTTTTTTGGCGCGGCTTCTATCTGCCTTGCCTGTATGCCTGGAAACCGAAGGATGCCGATTCTCGACCTGAAGAAAATCAAATGGGGAAGCGGGTATGGGTCTGTTTCTTAGCGTATCCCCGATCATACCCCTGTATAAGACGATATGCTAATGAATTTTTAATAAAAAACGGTATGCATTTATGTGTTAATTTTGTCCCAAATTGGTATAAATTTAGACAATGTACGTGATTGATACTCCATGGATCGATCTGCCTGAAACAGGTTTCCATGACATTAATCCAGGGCTACCTATGGTTAAGGAGCTGATTCTCAGGGATTGACAGCCACAAAGGCTCGGTAAATCAGTACCTCATTAATAATGGCCCAGCAGTCTGTTTGGCTGCCATTCAAGAAGGTGGATAGGCAATGGATTGTGCATGACGGGCAGTTCCCGGTGTATTGCAAAGCCACATTTTGACTGGTACCTACTTTGGATGGTGAATAGGGCGCAGACCTCAGGGTCTATACTCAGACAGGTTTCGGGAGATGGCACAGTTACAGTTAATCTATGGATTTAACAGGAATCGGCTTCGATGAGAACATGAGCATGCGAATTCTGTTGGCGGAAGACGATCGACATCTGGGTGAAGGCTTGAGCTTAGGCTTGAAACAGCTTGGTCACGCCGTAGACTGGGTGATGGATGGAGTGGCAGCTGAACAGGCCCTGTTTAGCGACAACCTGGATGCCCTGATTCTTGACCTGGGTCTGCCAAAGCAGGATGGGCTGCATCTACTGCGGAAATTGCGCGAAGAAGGTAAGGATCTGCCGGTGCTTGTTCTGACCGCCCGTGATACGGTGGAACAACGGGTTCGAGGGCTTGATCTGGGTGCCGATGACTATGTGGTCAAACCCTTCGACCTGATGGAGGTCAATGCCCGACTGCGTGCGATTTCCCGGCGCCGCGAAGGGCGCGCTGCCTCGGTCATCACCTATGGCGACCTGGTTTTGAACTCGGCAGCCCGCACACTTTCCAAGGCGGGGGTGGATATAAAATTGGGGGGCAGCGAATTCTCAGTCTTGGAATCTCTACTCACCCATCAGGGGCGCATTTTATCTCGCCAGGCATTGGAAGAGTCACTCTATGGCTGGGAAGAGGGTGTGGAAAGCAACGCCGTTGAGGTCTATATACACCATATACGCAAAAAGCTCGGTAAGGATTTGATCAGGACTATCCGCGGTGTCGGATACACAATCCAGAAGTTGGCTCAGCAATGAGATCTAGGCGTGCAGCAGACCAATAACTCTTCAATTCGCAGACGGCTCCTGATCAGTCTTATTACGACCATTGTCATCCTCTGGCTTATCTCGGCCTACTTTGTCTATCTTGCCGCCTACCACGAGGTAGAGGAGATCTATGATGCAACCCTGGCCCAAGAATCACGCATCCTTGCCACTTTAATGGTGCATGAGGTCGAGGAAGACAGCGAGGCCAGGGAAAACCTGCAGCAGCTGGTACAAGAGCTGGGCCAGGAAATTATCGACAGCTCCGCCTCGTTCAAACATTTCATCAACGAGTTCATGGCGGATGAGAGTAAAAAAGACTACCTGACAATGGTGCCGCGCGATCGTAATTTTGGGCATCGTTACGAGGCCAAACTGGCGTTTCTCATCAAAGGGGTAAATGGCCGAACCTATTTACGATCGAACCTGCCGACCTCGTTTAATACCTTTACAGAGGGATATAACAATCAGATCGTGGACGGAAAGCTGTGGCGTATGTACGGTTTGAAGGAACCCAGCGGCCAGTTCCATGTGCAGATCGGTGAGTTGATGTCGGTGCGCCAGGAGACGGTGTCGGAAATAGTCTTCAGCAGTTTGTGGCCGATAAGTATCTCCTTACCCATGTTCGGCATCTTTATATGGATCGTCGTGGGGAGCGGCCTCAAACCCTTGCAAAGCATCGCCGACAAGGTCAAACATAGGGACCCAAGCGAACTGGATGCTATCTCTACACAGGGCGTACCGAGCGAAGTCGTGCCAATGGTTGTTTCATTGAATACCCTTTTTCACCGGGTGCAAAGGGTTTTGGAGAACGAGCGAAGGTTTACCGCGGACGCGGCACATGAATTGAGAACCCCGCTTGCCGCTTTGAAGACTTTGGCCCAGGCCAAATCCCTGGCCGATGAGGGCCACGGGCATCAGATTTTCCTGGATCAGGTGATGCGGGGTGTTGATCGTGCCACCCATCTACTCGAACAGCTATTGACCCTTGCACGCATGGATAGCCACTCGCTGGATCAATCCCATGTGGAAGAGGTGAATCTGCATGGTGAAACCATCAACATACTCGCCTCTCTCGGTTCTTTGGCACTGGCAAAGGATATCGAGCTCGTCTACGAAGGCGTAGATCATTCTCTTAAGATTCCCGGGTATACACCAGGCATACAGATCTTGTTGAGGAATATAGTCGATAACGCGATCCGCTATACACCTGAAAATGGTGAAGTCTGGGTAAAGCTGGAGGAGGGTGGTCGGGATATTTCACTGCATGTCCTGGATACGGGTCCCGGTATCCCGGAAGAGAAACAGCAGGGATTGTATCAACGATTCAGGCGAGGTGAGGGTACCACCAGCCAGGGAAGTGGACTGGGACTGTCCATTGTCAAGCGAATCGTCGATCTGCATCACGCCACGATCGACATGGAGAATCGAACCGATCGGAGCGGACTTCGGGTAACTGTTTCGTTTCCCAAGCATCAGCTGTGAACGGTGCTCATCCTTACACCCCTCCCAATCAACCTGATTGCTGTTGTTGGTCACAGATCTCCTTAGCCATAAACAGCAGGTGTTCAAGATAGTGAAGACGTTTTACTGAAAGTTCAACTTTGTCTTTCAATTCCGAGTCTTCCTCACTACCGTCAATAACGTGGAAGGTATCTTCAAAGAAAAACACAAAGAAACTGTCAAGAAAACGTATCTCGCGATTGGTATCCATGATCAAGTTGTCTATGCCAAACAGGTCGATCATCTTCGGATTATCAGAAGTTCGCCAGGCCTGTGCGGCCTTCACGAACCGGGCCAGCTGAATACGCGCCTTTGGGTAGGCACATAGAAGTTTCATGGCCTCCTCTTCGTTTTGCTGGTTGGCTATGTTGAACCAGATGTTTACCGCCCTCGCCAGGACGAAGAGACTCGGCTTTCCGTTGATATTGCTAACCACGAACAGCGCATCCGGGATGATCTCATCAAGTGTTTCTTTCAATTGGCGATAGTGGCGCGCTAGCAGTATCGCCTCACTGATGGTGTGCTCGGAGAAGGGACGTTTGATGACAAATTCGGTATAGACGACCTCGTCTTCATTCTCGGTTTCGATTTCATGGCGCTTGTTGCTACGCCATACCTCGCAGTGACTGCCGATGGTTGAGACCAGGGTCGGTCTCAGCTTTTGTTGGTCGAGACATGCTATGCCTGCTGAAATCCGGTCTTCCTTTTTATCATCAATCTCTTGCATCTGCCCGCTACCTTACCCATCCCGTTACGGCTGCCTGGATCGGGTCTCCTGCACCAGGATCGGTTTGCTCAAAACATAGAGTCAAGAGTGTCAATCTCGGGCAAACGCATGCTTCAGAAATGCTGGAATTCGATAATCCAGCCAGTAGACAGGCCGCCAGGGAAGGCTGCCCTGGACAAATCCCACATGACCTCCTCTATTTGAGAGTTCTAGTGAAACACCCGGGCCGAGTTCTTGCAAGCCTGGTACGTCATCCGGCTGCATGAAGGGGTCGTCCTGCGCATGCAGAATGAGCGTGGGCGTCGTAATATATTGTAAATATTGTGCGCAGCTACAGCGGTTGTAGTAGTCCTCGGCATCGCGAAAACCATTCTGTACCGAGGTGATGCGGTCATCGAATTCATAGATTGAGCGAATTGAGGAGTAATCCTCAATACCAGGGATGGAGCGGGTGCGACACTTATTAGAATAGGATTTGAGCAGCTTGCGCAGCAGGTGCCGGCCATAGATACGGGAGAAGCCCCTCTCCAGGCGCATTGCGGCGCTTTTCAGGTTAAAGGGTACCGAGACAGCGACAGCAGCCTTGATATCCGAGTCGTGATCGGACTCACCAAGGTATTTGAGCAGAAGATTGCCGCCAAGCGAGACGCCTACCACCGCCTGAGGCGGCTCTCCTCTCCTGCGTAGAATCTCAACTATCTCGCTCAGATCCTCCGTGGCGCCGGAGTGATAGCTCCGCAGCAGCCGGTTGGGCTCTCCGCTGCAACCCCGGAAATGCATGAACAGGGGACGAAATCCAGTGCTGCGCAAGGCTGAGATGAGTGGGGTTGCATAGTGTGACTCGAGGGAGCCTTCGAGTCCGTGCAACAACAAAACCAGAGGGCCTTCGGCATCTTGCCAGGCGAGGTCGATGAAATCCCCATCGCGCAGTTCAACTCTCTCCCAGCGCAGATCCGGGAGGGGATGCGACCTGAGAAGGCTGGGCCAAATTGTCTGCAGGTGAGGCGAAACAAGCCACCAGGGTGGCTTGAATTCGCTTTGGATCAGCTGCGCCATAGTTTTTGTATCAAGCGAGGATCGGTATGCACAGGCCCCAAGGCGATGAATGGGTCGGATTAATGTGTCAAATGACTGGATGCGGTACTGCTCGCAATCTCCATTTTTGCCATAAGTAACTGAAAACGCTCATTAAAAGAAACGGTGTCAAGGATTGACTGCTTGTCTGCCTGGGATAATGGTAGAGCCGTTGTCAAGACATTGACAAGTTGGGGTGCGGTCAGTTTCTTGAGCAGATCGGTGTCTGTCTTCAGCTCATTGAACTGCAGATACCGATCAAGAGCAGAGTAGATCCTACTCCGTTTCTCTTCTGTAGCCGGCAGATTGAGATCATAGTCGGAGCTGAAACGCTCCCAATTGGGCGTGATCAATCGGTAGCCACGTTCTGATGGCAGTTCAGTCACAATATCGAATCGGCAGATGCCTGTGAGGATGATTTCGATGCGTCCATCTACGGTTTCATTGTAGAAGGAGATCCGCCCGGCGCAGCCCGTGCTGTGCAGTCGTGGGGCTGACAGCTGACCGTCATCCTCGGGTTGTATCATACCGATGAGATGGTGGCTTGCCAGTGCATCCTGCACCATGTCCAGGTAGCGGGGCTCGAAGATATTGAGCGGCAATTGAGCGCCGGGCATGACAACGGCACCGGGGAGGGGAAAGATAGGCAGGGTTGACGGCAACTGCTGGTAGCCAGGGATAAATGGATTTTGCATGAAATCGCTCCTTTAGCCAGTAAGAGTTGTCTAGAGTCAAGAATGTTCCACTCCATTGTTTGAAAATCGACAACTGCCAAGCCAGTTACATATCGGTGTCATGAATCTATAATCCTATAGGAGACTATCCCTATATCATTCATGTATATCCGCCACCTATCATTCTCAATAGATAGAGGTCGATTGGTTGACATCTGTCGAGGAATTTCCTTTTGAAACATATGAGGAGAATCAAATGAGTAATATCGAATCCCTGCTTGGCGACGAAGCTGAAAGTTTGCTTGCTCACCGCTGCGGCACAATCGATCAATCGATGATCCACCTGCCCGGTAGTGACTACGTCGATAGGGTTATAAGCGAAAAAGATCTCAAGCCGGGTGTCCTTCGGGGGATGCAGACACTGTTCGACACGGGACGCCTGAGCGGTAGTGGATATCTCTCTATATTGCCGGTCGACCAGGGTGTGGAACATTCAGGGGGCGCTTCTTTTGCAGCCAATCCGATCTACTTCGATCCGGCTAATATTGTCGAACTCGCCATTGAAGGGGGCTGCAATGCGGTAGCATCGACACTGGGCGTCCTTGGATCGGTGGCCCGCCGATACGCACACAAGATCCCTTTTCTGGTGAAAATCAACCACAACGAAATACTAAGTTATCCCAACTTTTACGACCAAACCCTGTTCGCATCGGTAGAACAGGCCTTTGATATGGGGGCGGTAGCCATTGGTGCGACAATCTACTATGGCTCGGAAGCGTCAAGACGTCAGATCCAGGAGGTATCGGAAGCCTTCCAACATGCGCACGAATTGGGCATGGTTACCGTTCTTTGGGCCTATCTGAGAAACAGCTCTTTCAAGGTAGACGGGGTTGACTACCATACCGCTGCCGATTTGACCGGCCAGGCCAATCATCTGGCGGCGACCATTGAAGCCGATATCATCAAACAGAAACAGGCAGTGGGAAATGGCGGCTACAAGGCAATTAAATTTGGCAAAACAGACAAAAAAGTCTATACAGAACTGACCAGTCAGCATCCGATCGACCTGGTGCGTTATCAGATAGCCAACTGTTACATGGGGAGGGCAGGGCTTATCAATTCAGGAGGGGCCTCTTCCGGTGAGGGCGATTTGGCTCAGGCGGTGCGTACCGCCGTCATCAACAAGCGCGCAGGTGGCATGGGGATGATCTCCGGGCGCAAAGCGTTTCAAAGACCCATGGGCGAAGGGGTTGGGCTATTACAGGCGATTCAGGATGTCTATTTAAACAATCAGGTGACAATTGCTTGATATATCAAATAGTTAATATCCTGCTGTTTTCCATACCGGAAACTTGAGCAGATTGAGTATCATGCGTTGGGGTAAATAATGTGGGTGTTTATCAAAGGGATTCCCATTGCGATTACGGGGAAGGAGCTTCACAAGTTAATCACTCGCCAGTTTAACCCGGTCTGGTCTATCATGCCGATCAAAGGTGTGAAGATCGAAGACTGTAAAATTCTTAAAATCATGCGTACCAATTCCAGGATCTGGGAACATTATGGGCTTGTCTATATCAGCCCTTCAAGATTGGCGCATGCTGCCATAGGTAGATTGAATACCGCAAGCCTCAACGGAAAGCGAGTACAATCACACCCTTACATTAGGCGTGACAGGAGCAGGGATCGTCGCCAGCAAGCAGTCGTGGGAGCAGAGTCTTATCCGGGGGAACGCAGACGAAATGACCGCCGGCGCACTATCCTGGTGAGCCAGATCAGCGGCCCAGACGACTGATAGGGCAGGGTGAAAGATTCATTCAGTGATAGCGCAGTAGGGAGAGTTGCAAATTTACATTTTTTTTAAAATCTCAGCTTCAAGTAGGGTTTTACTGACCCTAGAGTGATAGTACCTAAAACCAACTATAGAGAGACAACAATGACAAAGTTAGTCGATATTGAAGGAATCGGTGATACCTATGCTGCAAAGTTAACCTCTGCAGGAGTCACCAGTCTTGAAAATCTGTTGGAAAAGGGAAGTACCAAGAAAGGCCGCAAGGAGATCGAGGATGCAACTTCGATAAGCGGAAAACTGATATTACGATGGATAAATATGGCTGACCTGTTCCGTATCAAGGGCATCGGTGAACAGTACTCTGATCTATTAGAGGCAGCCGGTGTCGATACGGTACCGGAACTGGCGCAGCGTAAAGCGGAAAACCTGCACCAGAAGATGATTGAGGTCAATGAGGCTAAAAACCTTGTGCGGGCCACACCCAGCCTCTCTTCGGTTGAAAAGTGGGTGGCTGAAGCCAAACAGTTGCCTCGCGTGGTTACCTACTGATGCCGGGGTCGGAATAGATCACCAAGCCTGGTTGCTCGGTTCAAGCGAAAAGGCCACTGTCGTAGGGCAGTGGCCTTTTAGTTTCAGGCCTGTTTGTGCAGCGAGTCGCTAACCTTACTCAAAATGCGTTTCTGGATGAGGGTTTATTCGCTAAAATAGTAATAATGATATTAAGGGAAATTGGAGTTTGAAGCATGCCAACCTATGACTACTATTGTGAAGCGAATGGCGAGAAAATAGAGGTCTTTCATCCTATGAATGAGACGATCAGCAATTGGGGTGAGCTCTGTGAAAAAACTAACCGACCGCTAGGTGAGACAGGCAAAGATGAGCCGGTGCGGAAACTGATCAGTGGCGCAGCGGTAATCAGCAGCTCAAGCCGTGTTGATACTGAACCCTCTTGCCCGGCGGGGGCATGCTGTCCGGGCGGTAGTTGCGGTTTCAGTGAGTAGGCGTTTCTACCTAGGGAGATGATCTACCTACTTTTGCTAGGGGTTCTGTTACTGTTGATTTTAGGACCACAATTGTGGGTACAACAGGTTATGGCGAAATATAATCGCCACCCCGAAGAGAATTTTCCCGGCAGTGGCGGGGAGTTGGCCAGGCATCTATTGGATCGTTTTGACCTCCACAAGGTACAAGTCGAAAAGGCTGAATCTGTCGATCACTACGATCCCGGGGACAAGGCGGTTCGGCTTTCTAAGGATAAGCTGGAGGGAAGGACTCTAACCGCCATTACAACAGCAGCCCATGAAGTCGCCCATGCACTGCAGGATGCCGCGGAAGAGCCACTCTTTCGATGGCGCACAAGGCTTGGATCGATCGCTGTAGGCGCACAGCGTCTTGGCTCTTTCCTACTTTTCGTCGCACCCATACTGTCCATCGTCACTCGGGCACCCGCAGCGGGCCTTTTGAGTGCCATGGCGGCTTTCCTGGTAATGGGATCAAATGTGGTCCTCCAATTGGCGACATTGCCGGTAGAACTCGATGCCAGCTTTAAAAAGGCTCTGCCGTTACTCAAAAACGGTTATTTGAGACCAGAGCAATATCGTGGCGCGGAAAAAATCTTGAGGGCGGCTGCGTTCACCTATCTCTCCGCGTCATTGGCTGGACTGCTCAATTTTTGGCAATGGATGAGAGTGCTAAAACGATAACATGATGCGGCAATTTGCTGGGTACCGGAGGGAAGTATGTTGGATAATTTACTGAGGAATTGCACCTTGCAGGCGATTTGCGCACTGCAGTTTATGCAACTGTATGCGGTTGAATTATCCGCTGACGAATTGCGGAAGTCGCCCGTCCCCGACGCCATTGTGGCCAGAGCCCAGTTTACTACCGAAATTGTCAACAGAGAGCCGGTCGATCAAGTTGTCAAGCTGGATAGCCAGGTCACAAGGGTATTTTTCTTTACCGATTTGCGGAACCTGCAGGGTCGGACAATAACCCATCGCTGGGAGTTTGAAGGGGAGGTTGTCAGTGAAGTTGAGTTTAATGTTGCTGGACCTCGATGGCGCGTCTATTCGGCGAAAAGTTTAAATCCTGGCGAGTCAGGGAAGTGGACAGTATTCGTCATCGATGAATCCGGTTGGCCTCTGCATGCAAGTATATTTGAGCATGGAGTTATGGAGGAATGATAGCACTATATGTGGAGCTGGATTTGAGGAAAAGCCGGGTGCGTTTGGCGTGAAGTTTGACAATTGCGTATATTACTATTCTATAACGCTGCTGATGGGTTGTGTGCTTTCCATGGGATTCGGAGCCTGGCTATTGCTGATGACTCCCTGTTGAGATTTTATTCTGAACTCCTCTTCCGCAAGCATGCGCAGCGTCCGTTCTTTTTCCAATCTGACTTCGTCCGCTACCGCCCCGTTAGCGATTTTATCAACTTTGGCCGATCCGGCGGTTGCCATTGTTTTGGCAATCGTAGTGTGCTCTAGGGCAGCGGATGTCCCGTTATTTGATAAGCTTTGAGTTTGATCCTTTGTAGACCGGGCCTCTTCTGATTTAATTTCAACACCAGGCTCTTTGGTGAAAACGTTATAGATATAAACGCCGCCGACAATCAGCATCACAGTAAAAATGATACTTGCTATGGTAAATGACGATAGGTTGAAGCCATTTTTAAAAAGTAGAGGTTCAGGCTCCACGCGAAATGGAGGAATGCTGCCCTTGGCATTGGCCTGTTGTCTGGACCTAATCTGGTCTTGGTCGGGGAACAGATGAACACTGCTAGGTTCGCTCTCCGCACCATTGGGTTCACTATCCCCTCTGTTGGGTTCACCCTCCGCTCTGTTGGATATGTTCTCTGGCAATGGATTCAGAAGCAGATCGGAATGCTGGGTGTTGCCGGATACAATGGATTCAGATTGCGTTTGGATGCCCGAATCAAAGCTGCTGCTTTCTCTATCTACTCTTCTCTCTTTGGATACAGTAGTTAGTTTTTTCTGCTTTTCTTCTGTCAATTCCTGCTGCAGTTGATCGAGCTGCATATGCAGAAGCTTGATGTTGTCCTCAAGACTGCTCACCAATTGATTGGACTTAACATTCTCTGCCTCTGCCTTTTCGGCGCGACCCATCAGTTCTGCGGTCTGACTCTCGAGGCGTCTATTCTCTTCCTCAAGAAAGTGTTGTGTTTCACTGCCGGTGTTGGGGTGCGACTCCTCTTCCATGACCAGGGCCTGATTTAAACTCTCTGCAGTGTCTACCCGATGCAGGAGATTTTTGTTTTCACTCTCCGCTGTTTCAGCACGTTTCAGGAGGAGATTGTTTTCACGCTCGACGGCTTCAACCCGTTGCCGAAGATCCTTGCTTTCACTCTCTGCTGTTTCAGCCCGCTGCAGAAGAAAGTTGTTTTCATTCTCTATGAATTCAATGCGTTGGAGATGTGCTTTTTTGTCGTCTTCGATCTCTGCTGCTTGTTGCGCAAGGTTGTCGTGCTCACTCTGCAGGTCAGCGAACTTGACCTGCATCTGTTGTAGCTGGCTTTCCACCTCGAATAGATGTCGGCGCAGGTTGTCCGATTCCGCAGACTGCCTTTTCCAGTGAGCGATCTCATTGATCAGTTGCCGGTTTTCGTTGGTCAGACGCTCAATCGTCTGCTGTTGCTCAATCAGCTCGCTATCCGCATCATCATCCTGCTCGTCAAGGTCATTGCCATATCTGGCCTTGATCTCGGCAACTTGTTCAGCCGCAAGACGCTGGATCTCAGTGGTGCTTCTGGTAAGTTGCGATTGTGAATAGGTTGGATTACTTGCGGACGGGACGGATTGGTTCGCCAGTTCAGACGTATCCGTAACCAGGTTGACGGGGCTAAGGCCCTCATTACCTTTATCAACAACCTTGTTGCCACCATTATCAATAGCTGTTTTCAGTCGACCTTCAGCAAGGGACAGCAGTTCATTCAGACGGGTCCCGGGTTTTATGTCGGGTGCCGAAATGGCAATACTCGCACTGATAACCTGTTCTGATTCACCGAGATAGAACTGTTTTGATGCCAGGTCTTCCAGGATTCTCCTGCCGAGATATCGCGTGCCTATGGCATTCGAAGCCGGGCGCAGCATGGCAAACAATCCTTTGCCAAAATAGGCGAGGGTGTCGTCTGGATGTATATGCAGGTTTATAATCTCTGCCAATGAGTGGAGTATGTGATTAATAGCCGGTTCGCTGTAGTGAGCAGCGATATCATCAATCTGATCAATTCTCACCAGGGCGATCGCGAGTTCGTTTTTATTGCGAATGGCAAAGGCAAGTTCGCGGCTGGTGGATACCATGAATTGCTCTCTGTCGGCCATGCCCTCGAGATAGTCGGATTGTGGTTCTAACGGCTGCTGCGGGGAGGCACCATCATCACTTTGCGTGGTTTCTTGATCCGCCAGGCGATTCGCCAGTCTGCTCAGATAACTTTTTATATTGTCAGGATCAAAGGGTTTACAGATGACCTCATCCGCACCCAATTGAGCCAGCTCCTGACGGATCTCCTCGCTCTCCTCATTGCCGGTCACAACGATAAAAGGGGTTTTAGCAAGCGCTGTCGATTCTGAAGATCTGATCCTGGATAATAGGCCCCTGCCGTCGAGCTCCGGCATCGAAAGATCACTGAAAACCAAGGCAACCGATGGCGTATCGCAGAGAGTGTTCCAGGCATCCTGGCCATTTTCTGCCTCTATGATCTGACAGTCGTCCTTCAGGATATTTTTCAGTGAAACCCGCACCACGCGAGAGTCATCAGCAATAAGCACGACTGGCTTATCGCCGGTATGATGAGAAAAGCTATTTAACGCCTGTTCCGCCATTCCGTCTGGGTCTTGTTGTTTGAACATGGACAATGGATTTCTACCATTTGCTTCGACTATTTATAGAAAAACTTTAGATGAAAACAGTTAAGGCATGCTGTAAGAAATGATCCTTAAAATATTGATAAATAAATATAATTACTTTTAATCCTAATGTGTAAAAACTGCAAAGTGAGAGTTGCATCACCAACAGGTAAGGATCCTTTCAAGCGAGCCATCCATGCTGGTCTGAGAGAATCCCAATCCAGAGGTGCTATCCGCCGATCCTGGCGTACGGTGAAGGGTCACTTCCTGTGTGGGGCAGATTCGAGCATACTCGCAAATGATGGGATGATTTTGGAACAAGTTCATACTTTATAAATTCCTGCTAAACCATAGGTTTAATTAATCTGCCTATCCGCATCAGGGTCTCAATCCCCGCGTCGAGGAGGGCAGGCGACCGGTGGTTTATGTGAACCTTGACGCACTCTTACCCCTCAGCTAGCTTGAGGTTGGGGGAGACCTTGAGATATTACCCAACCGGCCGATAGCCAGTTTGATTACCACAATATAACGAGTCAACGCGGGAAGAGATGACAAAATCAGTCTTTTATCTTTCAGATGGTGAAGTCGTAGAATCCTCGGAAGAAAGGGAGGTTAAAGAAAAGGAACGAGAGTCACTGGTCGTTAAGTCTTTTGTGGACTCGGTTAAGGAAGACCTCCTCGCCAATAAGATTTATCTTCCTACTCTACCCTCACTGGCGCTCGAAGCCCTAGTGGTGATCAATGACGCCGATAGTTCGGCCCACGACCTGGAAAAGGTCATCTCCAGGGACGCGGCACTTACCGCAAGATTGATTCGTTACGCCAACAGTCCACTCTACCGGGGACTGAATACCATAGCCTCCATCCGCCCCGCGATTACGCGGATTGGGTTTCAACGGGTGAAAAATGCCGTCTATGCCGTATCGATGAAGGAGGTTTTTCGCACCTCGGAGAAGGAAATCGAGAGGCGTATGAACAAGTTATGGACCCATTCGGTGAAGGTCGGCGCACAGGCGGCGATTCTTGCCAAGGGACAACCCAGTCTCGATCCGGATATCGCGCTGGTTGCGGGATTGGTCCACGATATCGGGCAGATTCCGCTCCTGATCAAGGCGTGCCGTTATCCCGAGTTGATCGCCAATCCCGGTTTTTTGGATAAGGTTTTGTTGAAAATGCACACTCAGTTGGGCGGCAGCATTTTGAAATTGTGGAAATTCGATCAGCATGTCATCGATGCGGCTGCCGAGCATGAAGATCTGCGACGCGATCCAGGTGATGCCCCCGTCGATTATGTCGATGTGGTTCAGGCGGCGAATATCATGAGCTACGAAGGTACAGGTCACCCCCTGGCAAGTGTCGACCGATCCGGCATCAAGGCGTTTGCCCGTCTTGAGAAGGCCGAAAACGATGACTCCCTGGATGAGGAGACAAAAAAGGTCGAGGATGTTCTATTCTGAAGCGATGGCAAGCTGCACTATCGCTTGGCGCTAACCGGCCCCCGGTTGCAGTGAGGCTATTTGGTCAGAACGTCAATCCCTTCATTGCGCAGCATAGCGATTAGTCGTATGAGCGGTAGGCCGATCAATGCATTTGGATCGTCTCCCTCCAGGCGCTCAAAAAGAGAGATGCCCAAACCCTCCGATTTAAAAGAACCGGCGCAGTTGTAGGGTTGCTCTTTGTGGAGATAGTTCTCGATTTCCCGCCTCTGCAATACCCGAAAGATGACATGAAAGGGTTCGCAACATACTTGAATCCGGCCTGCCTCGCTGTTGAGCAGGCAGAGTCCGGTCAAAAAACTGACCCGTTTTCCGGATGCCTGCATTAATTGTTCAATCGCTTTTTCATGATCACCCGGTTTACCAAGGATCTTACCCTCGACAACCGCTACCTGATCGGAACCTATGATAAGTGCGTCAGGATGCTCTTTTGCCACCTCCCTGGCCTTGTTTTCAGCGAGACGGATAACCAATCTCTCCGGCGACTCATCCGGCTGCTCAGATTCATCAATATCGGGGGAGACAGTGCTGAATTCGACGCCCAGACGACTCAATAACTCGCGGCGAAAGGGTGAACTGGAGGCGAGGATCAGTTGTTGCTGCGATGAGGGATCAGAGTAGGGCATGGAGGACACAACTAGGGTGGATATATTTGATCCACATAGTAGCAAAATTGCAGCCAGTGCTTCATTTCATTTAAACCAGGAGGTGTTTATCTTACGGGCGGTTTGCAATATTGCTAATGCATGGGGAATAAGAATTCTACCATTAATATATCCAATGATAATTATATATATTCTAAATATAAAGCTGTTTTCTTAAAAAAAACATGCTGATAGGCCTCTCTTGGTTTCAACGCACAGCTTGACAAGTGACGTAAACCCGACGTAGAAATGGGCCTCCACTTTTTAGGGGTTCAGATCTGCTATGCCAACCAGTGACTTGCTGATGTCGGGTGTCAACCTCATGGTCCTCGGAATGGGGATCGTGTTCACCTTTCTATTGATCCTTGTTTTCGCCATGAAAGGCATGTCCAAATTGGCACTCCACCTTACTGCACGACACGGAGGCTCTGAAAAGGTATCATCACAACCTTCGATTTTGGGGCAGGACCAGGCCGGTATGAGGGGAGATCTGGTAGCGGTCATTACGGCTGCCATCAGCAGTTATCGAGCCACCCATTACAAGATCAATTAAAATTCCTTATTTAATTACGATTGAGTTTGCCTGTTTACCAATCAACGGCGGCTAGTTTATGAGCGAAAAAAAACCACTTGGAATTACAGATGTCGTGCTGCGCGATGCACACCAGTCTCTGTTTGCAACCAGAATGCGTATCGAGGATATGCTACCCATTGCCGAGAAGCTGGACAATGTCGGCTTTTGGTCTCTGGAGACCTGGGGCGGCGCCACCTTCGATGCCTGTATTCGATTTCTAGGTGAAGATCCTTGGGAGCGCATCCGAACCCTCAAGGCAGCGATGCCGAATACCCCCATGCAGATGCTTTTCCGTGGACAGAACATCCTCGGTTATAGGCACTATGCAGACGATGTAGTCGATAAATTTGTCGAGAGGGCTGCAGTCAACGGTGTCGATGTTTTCCGAATATTCGACGCCATGAATGACCTGCGCAACCTTGAGACGGCCATCAAGGCCACGCTCAAGGTCGAAAAGCACGCTCAGGGCACCATGTCCTATACGGTCAGTCCCGTACACAACATGGAGTATTGGGTCGACATGGGCAAACGTCTGGAAGAGATGGGCTGTGACTCGATCTGCATCAAGGATATGGCCGGCCTGTTGAATCCCTATGTCGGTCATGAGTTGGTAACCCGTCTCAAGGAGGCCATCTCCATACCCATCGCCATGCAGAGTCATGCAACCACCGGCATGAGTACGGCCACCAATATCAAGTGTGCTGAAGCCGGTATCGATATGCTCGATACCTCCATCTCCTCGATGAGTATGACCTATGGTCACTCTGCGACGGAATCCGTGGTCGCCATACTGAAGGAAAGCGATCGTGACACCGGGCTGGATCTGAATCTGCTGCAGGAGATTGCCGCCTATTTTCGTGCGGTGCGTAAAAAATACGCCAAGTTCGAAGGGTCGCTGAAGGGTGTCGACTCGCGCATCCTCGTGGCCCAGGTGCCGGGCGGCATGCTGACCAACATGGAGAACCAGCTCAGGGAACAGGGTGCCAGCGATAAACTGGATCAAGTACTTGAAGAGATTCCCCGTGTGCGCAAGGACTTGGGATATATTCCCCTGGTTACGCCAACTTCGCAGATTGTCGGCACCCAGGCTGTGATCAACGTTCTGATGGGAGAACGCTACAAGAGCATTGCCAAAGAGACAGAAGGTGTACTCAAGGGTGAGTATGGCGCTACGCCCGCCCCGGTAAACAGCGAACTTCAGATGAGGGTTCTTGACGGGGCCGAACCGATTACCTGTCGTCCCGCCGATAGGCTGGATGATGAGATGGACAAGCTCACTGCCGAGTATCATGGCCTGGTCGAGGAGCACGGGATCAAGGTGGCCGCCGATGAGGTGGATGATGTGCTTATCTACGCACTCTTCCCGCAAGTCGGTCTGAAGTTCCTCAAGAATCGTGATAATCCGGCGGCCTTCGAACCGCCGCCAGGCGCTGAACCCCCGGCTCCGGCTCAAACACCGGCACCCGCTGCGGCGACCGCGGACAAAGGGGGACCCGAGTCCTATCAGGTCGAGGTCAACGGTGTTGCCTACAATGTCAAGGTCACGCCAAGCGGTGCCGTATCCGAAGTGGCACCCGCACCCGTACCCGCGGCGACGCAGAGCGCCGAAGCGGCGGTCCCCGGCGCTGCTCAAGGGGAGGCTATCGATGCTCCACTCTCCGGCAACATCCACTCCATCAAGGTCGCTGTAGGCGACAAGATTGGCCCCGGGGATGTGGTGATGGTTCTTGAGGCGATGAAAATGGAGACGGAGGTTCGTGCCACAACGGCAGGGACAGTTGCCCAGATCTTGGTAAAAGAGGGTGATTCCGTCCAGGTTGGATCACCTCTGTTGAGTCTCTCCTGACATGATCGAGATAGGCATTCAACCGCTTTGGCAGTCGACCGGACTGGCCAATTTGGAGTGGGGCCAGGTACTGATGATGGCAGTCGGCTGCCTCTTGGTCTACCTGGCAGTAGTCAAAAAATTCGAACCTCTGCTGTTGGTCCCGATCGGCTTTGGCGCCATCTTGAGCAATATCCCGCTCGCCGGTATCAGTGGTCCCGATGGCATATTGGGATACATCTATAGCGTCGGCATTGAGACCGGTGTCTTCCCCCTGCTGATCTTCATGGGTGTCGGCGCATTGACCGATTTCGGTGCCCTGATAGCCATGCCCTGGACACTGCTGCTGGGCGCCGCCGCCCAGTTTGGCATTTTTGTCACCCTGCTGGGGGCGTTGGCGTTGAATTTCGTACCGGGTTTCGAGTTCACGCTGGCCGATGCATCCGCGATTGCGATCATCGGCGGCGCCGACGGGCCGACCGCCATCTTTCTCGCCTCCAGGCTCTCCCCCGATCTGCTGGGTGCGATTGCCGTTGCGGCCTACTCCTACATGGCCCTGGTGCCGATCATTCAACCGCCGATCATGCGCCTGTTGACCACCGACAAGGAACGCAATGTGGAGATGCAGCAATTGCGCCACGTCACCAAGCTGGAGAAGATTCTATTCCCCTTTGCGGTGCTGTTGTTGTGCGCGATATTTCTGCCATCCGCCGCGCCGCTGATCGGAATGCTGACATTCGGTAATCTGCTCAGAGAATGCGGTGTCGTCGAACGCCTGAGCCATGCCTCGCAGAACGAGATCATCAATGTGGTGACGATATTTTTAGGCCTGGCCGTCGGTTCCAAGCTCTCCGCGGATAAGTTCCTTACCGTCGAAACCCTGGGCATTCTGGCCCTCGGAGCCTTCGCCTTCTGTATCGGCACCGCGACCGGTGTCATCATGGGTAAGATCATGTACCGGGTGACCGGTGGCAAAGTGAACCCCCTGATCGGTGCCGCAGGGGTGTCGGCGGTGCCGATGGCGGCCCGTGTTGTCAACAAGGTCGGCCTGGAGACCAATCACCATAATTTCCTGCTGATGCACGCCATGGGACCGAATGTGGCAGGTGTCATCGGCTCGGCGGTGGCCGCCGGCATTTTGCTGGCACTGGTCGGCGTCTGAACCCGGCGGCGCCCATGTCATTTTGACACGGGCGCCGTACTCATAATATTATTGTCCGCTTATGTTGAAGCGCTTTCCTGATCGGTTGGATCCGTGGCGCTTCGCCGATCTTGGTAAAGAGTTCGGCGGAGAGCTCCCATTGGATACCTTTTCAAGGCTGAGCGCTTGCTTGCTGAGGCCTGTGGGTAATGTCAGTTTCAAGCTGGTGTTCAGCCGGGACCGTGAGCGGCGTGCAACCCTGGGAGGTTGGCTCAAGGCAGTGTTGTCTCTGCAGTGTCAGCGCTGTCTCGAAGAGGTAGAGCGGCCGGTCGATATCCGTCTGTCCACGGTGTTCGTCCAGGGATTGGATGAGGCTGAGATGCTACCGGAAGAGGTGGATCCATGGTTGGTTGAGGAGGATCAGGTGGTCTTCAGGGAGTTGATAGAAGACGAGCTTCTTCTGGCCCTGCCGCAAGTGGCGATGCATGAGCCGGGCGCCTGCCATGCGCCTGCGGCGGAGATGATCGAAGAGAGACCGAAAGAGAGCAGCAAGCAAGAACGAGAAAACCCGTTTGCGGTTCTCGCCGAGTACAAACGGGACAAACAGTAGATTGGTTAACAGACAGATTATTCAGGAGATCAGCCATGGCTGTTCAACAAAACAGAAAGACTCCCTCCAAGCGCGGTATGCGTCGCGCGCATGATGCGCTGAAAGGGGAAACGCTCTCAATTGATTCCACCTCGGGTGAGACCCACCTCCGTCACCATGTTACTGCGGACGGCTTCTACAAGGGCCGTAAGGTAGTCAACACCAAGGGCGAGTGACCTCCCGGTCCACACAGCTCATTATTGAAACCCATCAAGGGGGTTCCCTTGCTGGGTTCTTTAATTGAAAGGCATGATCTCCACCTCAGCGATCTCTTTTCGAAAAGGGATTTCAGGGTGTGGTCATCGATACCGATCGACTCTGCTCAATAATGATTAAAATGAGTGATCCAATGAGTCTTTATGGATGGGTGAATCGTTAATACATGAGTAAGCCAGTTACAATCGCATTGGATGCCATGGGAGGGGATGTCGGCGCAGACGCGGTGATTCCGGCTGCCAGGGAATACCTCCGTCGTGATCGAGAGACCGCGCTTATTCTGGTTGGTGACGAAAAGCTTCTGACGAAGAAGCTTGGGCCTCATCCGTTTGGGGAAAGATTGCAGATCAAGCATGCATCCGAAACGGTTGCCATGGACGAGCTGCCATCAAAAGCCCTGCGCAATAAAAAAGACTCATCGATGCGCGTGGCCATTGACCTGGTCAAGAGCGGAGAAGCGAATGCCTGTGTTAGCGCCGGCAATACCGGCGCACTGATGGCGACATCGCGCTTCGTTTTGAAGATGCTGCCTAATATTGATCGACCGGCGATCATCACGGCGCTGCCGTCGATCAGTGGTCAGACCTTTATGCTCGATCTCGGGGCAAATGTGGACTGTAGCGCCGATCATCTGTTTCAGTTTGCCGTCATGGGTAGTGAAACAGTAGCTGCGGTGACCGACATAACCAATCCGAAAATCGGCCTGCTGAACATCGGGCAGGAAGAGATCAAGGGCAACGAGCGGGTTAAAGAGGCGCACGAGCTGTTGTTGCACAGCTCGCTCAACTATGTCGGTTATGTAGAGGGTGATGACATCTATAAGGGGGGAACGGATGTTATCGTGTCCGATGGTTTTGTCGGTAACATCGCGCTAAAGAGCAGCGAAGGTGTGGCGAACATGATCCGCCACTTCATGACCCTTGAATTCAAAAAGAATCCAGTGACAAAACTGGCGGGCTTGATAGCCATGCCGGTATTGAGAGCCTTTCGCAAACGTATCGACCACAGGCGCTATAATGGCGCCAGCCTGTTGGGGCTGCGTGGGATTGTTATCAAGAGCCACGGCAGTGCCGACAAACTGGCCTTCATGAATGCTATAAGTATTGCCCGAAAAGAGGTCTCGTGCGATATCCCACACCGCATCGCCGAACAGGTTAAAACTCATCTGGAAAAAAGGGAAATCGCGTGACCTATTCGCGTATCACAGGTACCGGTGGTTATCTTCCCGAGAAGATTCTCACCAATCAAGACCTTGAAAAGATCGTCGATACCACGGATCAGTGGATTGTCGAGCGAACCGGCATCCGCAAGCGTCATATTGCCGAGGATGGTGAATATACCTGCGATCTGGCAGAGAAGGCCTCGCGCAATGCACTTGAGATGGCCGGTCTCGATCCCAGCGACATCGACCTGATCGTTGTGGCGACAACAACCGCCGATCAGGTGTTTCCCAGTACCGCATGTCTGCTGCAGGCACGTCTAGGTATACGGGGGCCGGCCGCCTTTGATGTTCAGGCGGTGTGTACCGGTTTTGTTTATGCACTCGGTGTCGCCGATAATTTTATCCGCGCCGGAGCCGCAAAAAGAGCGCTGGTAGTGGGTGCCGAAACCTTCTCCCGAATTCTCGACTGGAGCGATAGAAATACCTGCGTACTGTTCGGCGACGGTGCCGGTGCAGTCGTGATCGAGGCGAGTGACGAACCGGGCATTATCTCAACCCATCTGCATGCGGATGGTGCCTACGAGAGCCTGCTGCGGGTTCCAAGCGGGATCTCCAAAGGTTACGACGAGGTACAGCAGGGATCGGCCTATGTCGAGATGCGGGGTAACGAGGTATTTAAGGTTGCGGTAACCACACTGGGTCGGATCGTCGATGAGACGCTGGCCGCAAACAACATGGAAAAGTCAGATATTGACTGGCTGATTCCGCATCAGGCCAATATAAGAATCATCAATGCCACGGCGAAAAAACTGCAGACTCCGATGGACCGGGTGGTGGTAACCGTTGATGAGCACGGCAACACTTCTGCGGCGTCTGTGCCCCTAGCGCTGGATGTTGCAGTCAGAGATGGCCGAATCAAGCGCGGTGAAACAATCCTCATGGAGGCATTCGGTGGGGGCTTTACCTGGGGTTCGGTATTGGCGAAGTTCTAACGGGTTGAAAATTTAAATATATGAGCAATTCATCTTTCGGCATCGTATTTCCGGGGCAGGGATCTCAATCCGTCGGGATGTTGAGTGAGCTTGCTGCTGCCCATCCCATCGTCAAGAACACCTTCGCGGAGGCGGCGCAGGCACTGGGCTACGACCTCTGGGACCTGGTACAGCAAGGTCCTGAGGAGCAGCTCAATCAGACCATGAAAACTCAACCGGCGATGCTGGCCGCCGGTGTCTCTGTGTGGCGGATCTGGTTGGATCAGGGTGGTAGCGCGCCGCAGCTTATGGCCGGACACAGTCTCGGAGAGTATACCGCCCTGGTATGTGCGGGTGCGATAGCCTTTTCCGACGCCGTCAGACTTGTGGCTGAGCGGGGTCGTTTTATGCAGGAGGCCGTGCCCGAGGGTAGCGGCGGCATGGCGGCGATCCTGGGACTCGATGATGATCAGGTCAAGGCAGTCTGTTCCCAAGCCGCTTCCGGCGAGGTGATTGAAGCGGTGAACTTCAACTCTCCCGGACAGGTTGTCGTCGCCGGTGACAAGGCGGCAGTGGATCGGGCGTGTGGACTCGCAAAAGAGGCAGGTGCAAAACGGGCGCTGCCGCTGCCGGTCAGTGTACCGTCGCACTGTGCATTGATGAGGCCGGCCGCTGAACGCTTGGGTCACTTGTTGAGTGAGACTTCCATTGCGCCTCCCTCGATCCCTGTTATTCACAATGCCAGTGTCGAATTGGCGGGTGATCCCGGGTCGATACGAGAGCAGCTCGAGGCTCAGCTCTACAGTCCGGTACGTTGGGTGGAGACCGTGCAGAAGATGGCGGCCTCCGGAATCTCGAACTTGCTTGAGGCGGGACCCGGGAAGGTGCTTGCCGGATTGACCAAGAGAATCGATCGCGAGCTTGTCGGACTGCCGCTGTTTGACACTAAAACCTTGGCCCAAGCCCTGGAGGGATTGAAATGAGCCTGGAAAACGAGATAGCACTGGTGACGGGAGCCAGTCGCGGCATAGGCGCGGCCATCGCCGATGCCATCGCAGCGGCGGGTGCGACGGTTATAGGGACGGCGACCTCCGAAACGGGGGCGCAGGGGATAACGGAACGCTTTCAAGCTGCAGGCCGCACTGGCAGTGGCAGGGTGCTGAATGTTACTGAGGCCGAATCTATCGACGCACTCATCGAGGCGGTGAGTAAAGATTACGGCTCGCCCACCATTTTGGTGAACAATGCCGGTATTACCCGCGACAATCTGCTTATGCGCATGAAGGATGAGGAGTGGGAGAGCATCATCGACACCAACTTGAGCTCTGTGTTTCGCCTCAGCAAGGCGGTATTGCGGGGCATGATGAAGGCGCGCAAAGGCCGTATAATCAATATCTCATCCGTGGTTGGTGCAATGGGGAACGCAGGTCAGACCAACTACGCCGCCGCCAAGGCCGGTATCAACGGATTTACCCGTTCGTTAGCCAGAGAAGTTGGATCGAGAGGGATCACGGTCAATTCCGTGGCACCCGGTTTTATCGAGACCGATATGACGAAGGAGCTCCCTGAAGCTCAACGCAAGAGTCTCGAGGAGAATATCCCGTTACAAAGACTGGGTTCTGTGGAGGATATCGCCAATGCTGTCTTGTTCCTGGCGGGAGAGTCGGGACGATATATTACCGGTGAAACACTCCATGTGAATGGCGGAATGTATATGAGTTGATGGGCCAGAGTCCGGAGTCAATTCTAATAACCAACATAAATAAATATCAATAAGCAACTGTAAATAATAGAAAATTATGCTCGTTTGATGATGCAATCGCTTTCAGAGGATTGCGCTTTTCTCGAGTGTTGTTTGTTACTACAATACCGCATCGGTCCTTTTCGAGGCCGGCGGATAATGCAGAGGAAATTAATAACATGAGCGATGTCGTAGAACGAGTTCGTAAAATTGTCGTAGAACAACTAGGCGTGAAAGAAGAAGAGGTTACCTTAGAGGCCTCATTTGTCGATGATCTTGGCGCTGACTCTCTCGACACAGTGGAATTGGTAATGGCCCTCGAAGAGGAATTTGAAACCGAGATTCCCGATGAAGAGGCTGAGAAGATCACGACCGTTCAGCTTGCTGTCGAGTACATCAACGAACACAGTTAATCTTAACGCCAAGATTTTCCACTTCTCTTAGGCCGCCAAGCTCTGTCAGTTGAAAGGGGCGCGGCCTTTTGCTTTTCAGCAACACCATTGATTTTTGGGGGTAGTCATATATGACGCCAAGAAGGGTTGCCGTTACGGGTTTAGGTATGGTTTCGCCTGTAGGACTGGATATTCCTTCATCGTGGGAGAATATCCAGGCCGGCAAGAGCGGTATTCAACCCATTACCCATTTTGATGTTGGGTCATTCTCGACCCGGTTCGGTGGCCCCATCTACGGCTTCGAGATCACCGACTATATCGCGAAAAAAGAAGCCAAAAAGATGGATAAGTTCATCCATTACGGCATCGCCGCGGGTATCCAGGCGATCAAGGATGCGGCGCTTGAGGTGACTGAGGAGAATGCCGATCGTATCGGCGTCCTGATCGGTTCGGGAATCGGTGGCATCACCGGTATCGAAAACAGTTATCAGTCCTATCTGGATGGCGGTCCGCGCAAGATCTCGCCCTTTTTCGTGCCCTCGAGCATCATCAACATGGTCTCCGGTAACCTCTCCATCATGTATGGATTGAAGGGGCCGAACTACTCCATCGTTTCCGCTTGCAGCAGCGGTGCTCACAGCATTGCCGAGGCAGCAATGATGATTCGCTACGGCCGCACCGATGTGATGATCGCCGGTGGTGCGGAGATGGCTACCTCGCCAGTGGGCCTGGGCGGATTTGCCGCTGCCAGAGCGCTCTCCCGTCGCAATGACGATCCTCAGGGTGCGAGTCGTCCCTGGGACAGGGATCGAGACGGCTTTGTGCTCAGTGACGGTGCCGGCGTGGTGGTCCTGGAAGAGTATGAACAGGCTAAGGCACGCGGTGCCAGGATCTATGCGGAACTGGCCGGAATCGGTATGAACTCCGATGCCTACCACATGACCGCACCCTCGGTTGACGGTTCCGGGGCTGCCAAATGCATGCTGCTGGCACTTGAGGACGGTGGGATCAACGTGGATGAGGTCGATTATATCAATGCCCATGGAACCTCCACACCGGCTGGCGACGTGGCGGAGACCTTGGCGGTCAAGCGCGCCTTCGGCGATCACGCACACAAGCTGTGCGTCAGTTCCACCAAGTCGATGACGGGCCATATGTTGGGTGCAGCGGGTGGCGCGGAAGCGGTCTATACCATCCTGGCACTCCACAACCAAGTTGTGCCGCCCACCATCAATTTGGAAAACCAGGATCCTGAGTGCGACCTGGATTATGTGCCCAACACCGCGAGGGAGACGAAGCTGGATGTGGTGATATCCAACTCCTTTGGATTTGGCGGCACAAACGGCACCCTGGCATTTCGTCGCGTGACCTGAGGTCGATGGCTCATTGCTGATTAACGGCAAACCCGGTGATCGGATAGCCTGCTCGGATCGTGGCCTGCAATACGGCGATGGTTTGTTCGAAACATTGGCGGTCGTCCAGGGGCGTCCCTGTCTATGGCAGCGGCATATGGCAAGGCTCAGCCGCGGCGAATCGGTTCTGGGTTTACCTCCAAGCGATAAGCAGCTTCTCCAACAGGAGGCGCTCTCGCTCTGCAAGGGTCAGGATCAGGCTGTATTGAAGATCATTCTGACCCGAGGCAGCGGTGGCAGGGGTTATGCGAAACCTAATCCCTGCGCGCCAAGGCGCCTTCTCAGCCTCCATCCCTGGCCCGACTATCCCCAGACCTGGTACACGGAAGGTCTGCGTCTGGGCGTCTGCAAGACCAGGATCGGTCGCAATAGCCAGCTTGCCGGTTTAAAACACCTGAACCGGCTTGAACAGGTTCTGGCCCGCAGCGAGTGTCAGGATGCGCTACTTGATGAGTGCCTGATGATGGATGAGCGGGAGAGGGTGATTTGCGGCAGCCAAAGCAATCTCTTCATGGTGCGGGGCGATAACCTGTATACTCCGGACCTTGTCTACTCAGGCGTAGCCGGCGTGGTCAGGGAACTGGTGATTGAGCTTGCCGAACAACTCTCAATCCCATTGCGTATAACCGATTTGGATATACAGAGTCTGCTCGATGCCGATGCCCTGTTTGTAACCAATTCAGTGATGGGCCTCTGTCCGGTCTCGGCGCTGAACGAGCGGCGATATGACGTGGAGAAGATAGCGTTGGAGTTGCGTCGACGAGCACAGGATGCCTGCGTGGCACCCTAGCCAGTATGCCATGTTCCTCCAATAGCTACGGTATCCGGCTTCACCCCTGACTTTTTTCCAGTAAAATGGCGTTATGCTTAAGGATTGCGAATTATCTTCCTATTCCACACGGCCAGCCTGGTGAGAAATGCGGATTAATCGTCTGCTCGGAACCCTGATCTTCGTCGTCAGCATCCTTCTCGCCTGGGGTTGGATGGAGTATGAAGGATTCATCAACAAGCGACTCGATATACCAGAGGAGGGTGTCAACTATATTCTGCAGCCGGGGATGACGGTAAGAAGCCTGGCGGCCGATCTGCAGCAACGAGGTATGCTCGATAAGCCCCTGCTGCTGCGATTCCACGCCCGCTTGCAGGGGCAAGCGAGCAAGCTGAAGGCCGGTGAGTATTTCCTGCCTGCGGATACAACACCACCGAAGCTGCTTGCAATTCTCAGTTCCTCCCAGGTGGTTCAATATGCACTCACCATCATCGAGGGGTGGACCTTCGAACAGATGATGGCGGCGGTCAGAAGTGATCCTATTTTGGAACCGAACATGGAAGAGATTGCCAACGACCAGGTCATGCGGCATCTAGGTTTTGGCGACCAGCATCCCGAGGGACGCTTTTATCCGGATACCTATCATTTTCCACGAGGAACAAGCGACACTGCGTTTCTCAAGCGCGCCTATAAGCGCATGGAATCGGTGCTGGCGCAGGCTTGGCAGCAGCGGCAGAAAGAGCTGCCGTTAAAGAATCCCTATGAGGCCCTCATCCTGGCCTCGATTATCGAGCGTGAGACCGGGCTGCCGGAGGAACGCGGCAAGATAGCAGGTGTCTTTATCAGGCGGCTCGAACGCGGCATGCTGCTACAGACCGATCCAACGGTGATCTACGGCATGGGTGAGCGTTTCGATGGCAATATACGCAAGCGGGACCTAACCCGCGATACCCCCTACAATACCTATCTGCACAAGGGTCTGACACCTACCCCCATTGCCATGCCGAGCGGTGCGGCGATTCAGGCGGCGCTGCATCCGGAGGATGGCAAATCGCTCTACTTCGTTGCAACCGGGGATGGTGGACACTACTTCTCTTCAACACTGGAGGAGCACAACAAGGCGGTACGCAAGTATCAGTTGAAGAGGTGAACGACACCGAAATGACGGTAAGAGGACGTTTCATTACTGTAGAGGGCGGGGAAGGCGCCGGAAAGAGCAGCAACCTGGCGTTCATTCAATCCCTGCTCGAAGCCGCCGGCAAACAGGTGCTGTTTACCCGGGAACCGGGTGGTACCCCCCTGGGTGAGGCGATTCGCGAATTGCTCTTGGGACACAAGCACACGGGCATGGCGGATGATACGGAGCTGCTGCTGATGTTTGCCGCCCGGGCCGAGCATCTGCAGCAAAAGATCCTGCCGGCCCTGGAGCAGGGAGTCTGGGTATTGTGCGATCGCTTTACCGATGCCAGTTTTGCCTATCAGGGGTCTGGACGGGGGCTCTCCCTAGAGAAGATTACCAAGCTGCAGCAGTTTGTTCAGGGCTCACTGCGCCCCGATTTGACCCTGTTGCTCGACCTGCCGGTGGAGACAGGTCTGCAGCGTGCCGGAAATCGCTCTGAACCCGACCGGTTCGAGCGTGAAGCGGAAGACTTTTTCGAGCGTGTGAGAAACGGTTACCTGCAGATCGCAAGAGAGGAACCGGAGCGCGTGCGTGTCATCGATGCATCTCCGGCGTTACCCCAGGTCCAGGAGCAGATTTCAGCGACGATCCATCACTATCTGGAGAGTCTGGATGAGTGAATTTCACTACCAGCGCCTGCCCTGGCAAGACGCCCAGTGGCGTTTGCTGCAGCAGAGCCTGGTACAGGGGCGGCTGCCCCATGCGCTCCTGCTCTGCGGTCCTCCCGGCTTGGGAAAGGAGCAGTTCGTGCTTGGTTTTGCCCAGTCCCTGCTCTGTGCGCAGAGAGCGCATGACGGTCTTGCCTGTGGGATCTGCCGCCATTGCCAGCTGTTCAAGAGCGGCAACCATCCCGACCTTCAATGGCTGAAACCGGATGTAGAGAGCAAGAGCGGCGAGATAACGATAGAGGCAATACGTAGTCTCACCGCCAGCGCCTCTTTGACTGCCCATAGCGGTGCTTACAAGGTTATCGCCGTGCAACCGGCCCACCGTATGAACAATGCCGCTGCCAACAGTCTCCTCAAGACCCTGGAGGAGCCTACGCCGCATACAGTGATATTACTCCTCACCGATCAGCCCGGAAGGCTCCTTCCCACCATTCACAGTCGTTGCCAAAAAGTTCAGTTTCTGCCCCCGGACAGGGCGGATGCGATCCCATGGCTGGCGGACAAGATAACCCATGAGGATCCGGATCTGTTGCTGACATTGGCGAATGGCGCCCCGCTCAGGGCTCTCCAGCTTGATGACAGCGAACTGCTGAATGCACGTAGAGAGATGTTGCGCGGTTTTTTGCAGCTTCCCGGGGGAAGGCGGGATCCGGTCAGCCTGGCCAGGGGGTGGGGGGGCTTCGACAGGAAACTCCTTTTAGAGTGGCTGGCTGGATGGGTGATCGACATGATCCGCCTTAAGGAGGGAGTCGATAGCGGATTCCTCTTCAACCGGGATCTCACTCAAGCTTTGCAGAAAACGGCCGACAAGTTAAACTCGAGGGCTCTGCATAGCTACCTGCTCCAGGTTTATGCGGCCAGGAGTAGCGTGGAGAGTAATCTAAACCCGCAATTGGCCTTGGAAAATTTACTGATTTCCTGGGGTGATTGCGGTACACAGGCAAGTTAGACAGGATTGAAAACCCTATGGCTGGTGGACCCAAACAAGGCATCCTCTCGCTGACCATCAAGGATAAAAACGCCTTGTATGCAGCTTATATGCAATTTGTTGAATATGGGGGGCTTTTTATCCCCACCACCAAGCAGTACCGGTTGGGTGACGAGGTCTTCATGCTGCTGACGCTGATGGATGAGACAGAGCGCCTGCCGGTGGCCGGTAAAATCATCTGGATCACCCCTGTGGGTGCGGAAGGCAACAGGGCAGCCGGTATCGGCGTCCAGTTCAGCGACCAGGACGGCGGTGCCGCTCGTAACAAGATCGAGACCTATCTTGCCGGTGCGTTGAAATCGGATCGTCCCACCCATACGCTCTAAGCTTCACCAGTCTGGTATATTGACCTAGTTTTCCAATCATAGGCCGGGTGCCTATCTTTTTAAATGACACAGCCGGATTGCAGACTAATCTCAGCGCTGCCAGAAGAGCCGCTGATGGATCTTCTGCGCATGCTGATGCCGTCGGAGCTGAAATCGAAGAAGCGGTTACATTCCGCTCTGTATATCCGGTAACTGACCTCGCCAGGAATTCTGCATGCTAGTCGACTCACACTGTCATCTCGATCGCGTCGGACTCGCCCCCTATGACGGGGATTTCGCCCGCTTCATGAGCGACACCCTGGCAAAGGGCATAGATCATTTATTGTGTGTCTCCATCGATCTTGAATCATGGCCGGCAATGGTGGCGTTGGTGGAGGACTATCCCCAGGTCTCGATTTCGGTGGGTGTGCACCCCAATGACAGGGAGCGTCGCGAACCGGAGATTGACGAGTTGCTGAGGCTTTCGCGCAAGGAAAGGGTGGTTGCCATCGGTGAGACAGGCCTGGACTACTTTCATGGCGAGGGGGAGCTGGATTGGCAGCGTGAACGCTTCCGCCGGCATATCCGTGCAGCCAAGACGGCCGCCATGCCGCTCATTATCCACACCCGGGATGCCCGGACCGATACGATCCGCATCATGCAGGAGGAGGGTGCCGATGAGGTCGGCGGCGTGATGCACTGTTTCACCGAGAATTGGTCGATGGCGAAGCAGGCCTTGGATATGGGTTTCTATGTCTCTTTCTCCGGCATCATCACCTTCAAGAACGCTGCTGAATTGCGTGATGTGGTAAAACAGGTGCCGATGGATCGTCTGTTGGTGGAGACAGACTCACCCTATCTGGCACCCGTGCCTCATCGGGGAAAACCCAATCAGCCCATCCATGTGCGTCATGTGGCCGATTGCGTCGCCGAGCTTAAAGGGATGAGCTTCGAGGCCATTGCCGATCAGACAACCGCCAATTTCTACAACTGTTTTCCACTGGCGCAGCGATCACCATCCAATTGAAGCTGACGCATTATGAATAAAATCATTGCACTGTTGTTACCCGGCACTATCTCCTCGTTTGTTGCCATGGCTGTATCTGAAACCCCTAGCGAAGATCTTTCTCGTTTCTATCGGGATCTAGTTATCTAAACGGTATGCAATTGGTATTTGTACCGCACTGATAAAAATGGCGGAGATTATGGATCTCAATGTGGTTGCGGAAGGCGTGGAAGATTCGAGCCAGGTTGCATGGCTAACCGGCGAAAATGTACAGCAGTGCCAGGGATACTATTTCAGCGAACCCATTGTACTGCGTGACTTGATTGAATGAGCAACCTGCCAAATGGTCACGCACTGCTTATCCGGCTGTAACAGGCGCGACCTATGATACGGCTTAATGCCCGACATACATATCGTCATACTCCTTGGCATAGCGCTCCAGGATCTTTTTACGCTTCAGCTTGAGTGTCGGCGTGATCAGCCCGTTCTCCACGCTCCAGGGTTCGCCGAGCACGGTAACCTGAATGATCTTTGCATAACCGGGAAAATTGTCCAGGTGGTTGTTGACCCGGGCCAACAGATCCTGCTGTTGTTGCTCATTGAGATTCGTAGGATCCAATCCAAGTGATTGAGCATGCTCGGGATTGAGTACTACGATGGCGGAGAGGTAGGGTTTACTTTCACCCACCACCAGCACCTGTTCGAACAGAGGGTCCATTGCGATGCACATCTCCATGTCGGCGGGTGGGACCTTCTCGCCGTTGGCCATGACGATGATCTCTTTCAGGCGTCCGGTGATGAAGATGTAGTCGTCCTCGATCTTTGCCTTGTCACCGGTGTGGAACCACCCCTCTGTGTCGATTACCTCGGTGGTGGCGGAGCGGTTGTTCCAGTAACCCATCATCACATTCGGCGCCCGGCAGAGCAGCTCGTCATATTCGCTGATCTTGACCTCGACCCCGGGGAAGGGTCTGCCGACGCTTGCCGGGAAGTTGTGTTCATGGGTATTGGCGGAGATGATCGGGCTTGTCTCGGTCAAGCCGTACCCCTGCAGTATGGGTACCCCGAGACCGATGAAGACCTTGGCGATATCGGGTGACAAGGGGGCACCGCCGGAGACGGCGATACGCAGGCGGCCGCCCAGCTTCTGTTGAATCTTGCTCGCCACGATTTTTTTCAGCAGCGGCCAGAGCAGGAGCTTGACCGACCAGGGTGCACGGCCCTGTTGATATTCGAAATGGTTCCAGCCGGTGTCGACAGCCAGCTTGAAAATCCCACGGGCAACGGCTGAGTCGCTCTCGAGTTTATCCTGGATCTTGCCATAGACTCTCTCGAATATGCGCGGTACCGCAATCAGGATGGTGGGTTTGATGATCTCGAGGTCTTCAGCCAGCTGGGGAATCGATCGCGCATAGGCGGTGGTGGCGCCGGCCAGGATTGCCAGGTAGTAGCCGACGGTTCGCTCCAGGGTATGCGACAGGGGCAGGAAGGAGAGAAAGGTATCCGTCTTATAGATGTCGATGACCTTCACGCCGCTGTCCAGGTCCCACAATATATTGTGATGACTCAACATGACCCCTTTCGAGCGCCCCGTGGTACCCGAGGTGTAGACGATGGTAGCCAGTTCCTTGCTGGATAGGTCAACAACCTGTAGTTCATCGTCCGGCTGATCGGGGAGCCACTCATCGAGGGAGACCAGATGGGGTTGCAATCCCATCGGATCGACCGGGTGCAGAGAGACGATACGATTCAGTCCGGCCAACTGGTTGCGGATCTGCTGCAGGTCATGCCACTGTTCGTTGTTTTCCACAAGCAGCAGGCGCACCTCGGCGTCCTGCAGGATGTAACCGATATTTTCGGCGCGATCGTTGGTGTAGAGGGGAACGGTGACCAGCCCCAGGCATTGCGCCGCGAGGTCGAAGATGGCCCATTCACGGCAGTTGCGCATCATCAGGGCCACGCGGTCGCCGGGTTTGAGATTTTCTTTACGGAATGCGGCTTGCCAGCGGACGACCAGCTGCGCCATCTCGCTCCAACTGGTCTCCTGCCAGACTTCGCGCTCTTCGTCGTACTGAATATAGGCGGTCGCATCCGGTGTGCGATTCACCCTTTCACGAAAGACCGCACCCAGGGTGTCAGCGTCTTCCAGTTTTATATAATCGATGTTCGGATTGTTCATGCTGGCATCTTTATTATCTTTGTCAGAACCCCGGTTGTTCGCAATCGGTTCATTCTGCTGTGGGTAGAGTAGCATTTCGCACCCCCTAACTTAGCCTATCCTGCTCAGGTATGGAACTCTTTACTGCTCAAGCGGCACCCCGCTTGTTGATATTGGAGAGTTTTGAAACAGTCTTTTTAACCGCGGTTTTAACCCCGGCAAGGTCACTGAAGGCATTCACTTGAATGATTTGACCGCGCAGCCGGTCCGCCTCGTCCAGGGAGATTTTTTCGCTCTCGCTGAGGATGCCAAGGGAGAGGGCTTCCGCGATCAAGCTGCGAACGTCCCCGGATTTGAGCTGTCCTGCACGTTTTGCCCGGCGCAGGGTCCTTTCATGGGGGGCCGCGGCGGTTACCGCAAACAGCGCCTGTTCCAGTTGCCCGGCACGCTGCGCTTGATCCTCAGTGATGTAGATACCCTGGGTGAGTCTGTCCCGCGCCTCGTTCGGTGTAACAAGGATGCGTGCGACCTGGTGATCGAGCATGTCCGTGGGTTTGTGGAAAGGGAGTCCCGTGGGAAAGATGACAAGGCGCAACAGCCAGGCCAGGGGACGTATCGGCATGTTGCGCAGCAGGCCCCGCAGGGCGTGTTGGAAGCGATAGAGCGAATCTTCCATGGCCCATCTCATCAAGGGCAGATCGTCAACTTGCTCTCCCTCTTCGATATAGCGTTTGAGTATGGCGCTGGCGATATAGAGGTTGCTGAGCATATCGCCGAGCCTGGCCGAGAGGCGCTCTTTGCGTTTTAGCGATCCCCCCAGGGTCATCAGGGCGGCATCGGCGGTCAGGGCGAAGCTGGATGACATCCAATTCAGGTGTTGAAAGTAGCGTTTGCTGGGACCGCCCTTGGGGCTCTCGGATAGCCTTCCATGGGTGATGCCGTACCAGAGGGTACGGGCGAAGTTCGTGAGCACGAATCCGATGTGGCTGAAGAGGGCGTCATCAAATTGGTTGAGCGCGCTGTCGGGATCCGGGTTTTCCGCTGCCTCGAACTCGCTGAGTATATAGGGATGGGCGCGTATCGCCCCCTGACCGAAGATGATCATGCTGCGGGTCAGGATATTGGCGCCCTCCACGGTAATCGCGATGGGTATCGCCTGGTAGCCCCTGCCGATCAGATTGTCGGGGCCGAGACAGATGCCGCTGCCGCCCTGGATATCCATGGCGTCATTGACCGCCTGTCGATAGCGCTCGGTGAGATGGTACTTGATTATGGCCGAGATCACCGCGGGTGATTCGCCGCTGTCCAAGGCGCTGAGGGTAAGTTTGCGTGCCGCGTCCATCTGATAGGTGAGACCGCCAATCCTTGCCAGCGCCTCCTCCACGCCTTCGAAGTGGCCGATGGGTTGACCGAACTGGGTGCGAACTGCGGCATAGGCACCGGTATAACGGCTGGCGTTCTTGCCCGCCGAGGTCGAGAGCGCGGGGAGAGAGATGCCGCGTCCCTCTGAAAGGGACTCCATCAACATATGCCAACCCTTGCCTACGCCCTCTTCGCCACCGATTACCCAGTTGATGGGGATAAATACCTCCCGGCCCTTGATGGGGCCGTTCTGGAAGGCCAGATCCAGGGGCATGTGCCGCAATCCTACCTCCACCCCGGGGGTGTCGCTGGGGATCAGCGCAAGGGTGATGCCGGGTTCGGGATCGTCGGAGAGCAGGCCTTGGGGATCTTCCAGTTTGAAGGCCAGACCGATCAGGGTCGCAACCGGCGCCAGGGTGATATAGCGTTTCTCCCAGTTGAGCCTGATACCCAGCACTTGGTTGCCTTCGAACTCCCCATAGGTGACCCGGCCGATGTCGGGGATCGCTCCGGCATCGCTCCCCGCATGGGGATTTGTCAGGGCGAAGCAGGGCACCTCCTCTCCGCTGGCCAGGCGGTTGAGGTATTTCGCCTTCTGTTCATCGGTACCGTATTGCAGCAGGAGTTTTGCCGGACCCAGGGAGTTGGGCACCATAACGGTGACTGCCGCGGTGATACTGCGGCTGGCGATCTTCAGCACCACCTGGGAGTGGGCGTAGGCGGAAAAACCGAGGCCGCCAAAGGCCTCCGGTATGATCAGGCCGAAGAAACCGGACTGCTTGATGAACTGCCAGGCCTCGGGGGTCAGATCCCGGTGTTCATGGGTGATCTGCCAATCATCGAGCATTTCGCACAGCCTCTCCACGGGGCCGTCGAGAAACGCTTGCTCCCGTGCCGTCAGCTGGCATTGGGGTTGCCGCAGCAGCCTGTTCCAGTCCGGTTGTCCGGAGAAGAGTTCCCCATCCCACCAGACATTACCGGCGTTCAACGCCTCCTTCTCGGTGGTCGACATGGAGGGCATCACCTGTTGAAAGGCGGTGAGCAGCGGCCGGGTGATCCAACGGCGTCGCAGCTGGGGCTTGAGGTAGAAGAAGAGGGTGGCGGCGTAAATCAGCCATAGGGGGAGGGCACCCAGGGGGGTCACCAGGTCCGCCAATTGCAGGCTGATCAGCAGGATGGGAGGCAGCAGGATCCAGACAATCGCCCGTGCGGAACCATAGGCCAGTCCCCACAGGGTCAACAGCAGCAGCGACAGTCCCAGCAGAGTCATCGGTTGGCCTCACGCAGGTTATTGGCGATAGGCTGATCAGGCCCGTCCTGTTCCGCTTGCGCCTGCTTGTCCCTTATGCGATCACCGCCTCCCGCCAGGGTTTGATCATCGTCACAACTCGCTTCATCGATCTTTGTCGAGGCGACGAAAGCGCGCTCGTTATCGTTGTAGAGAATGGTGTCATCGCACCAGGGCAGGCGTCGGTAGACGCCCAGGTCGTCAAGACCCAGAAAAGGGTACTTGATGATGTCGAAATAGGGCGAGTAGTCGAAATCCTTTGGAGTGAAGAGTCTTGGGTTTCGTTTGAAGAATCGCAGGCTGCCGTCTTCATCGCGGTCGATAAAGGGGAGGATCGGAAAATTGACATTGTTGAAGGCGGATGCCAGCAGCGAGGAGCAGACGGTTCGCGTCGGCGATCCCGCGTTGTGCTCAAACAGGCTGGAGCGCCAGCGTCTCGGGAGTATGGCCCAGGGAAAAAAGAAGCGGGCCAGGTCGAGCAGGTGCCGAACGTCATAGTCGAAACCGATATGCTTGATGGCATGGGCGACGACCTTGTGGGCATCCTCGGGTTCAAGACCCGCGGGCCGACAGATGCGCAGATGGTCCTTGCGATACTTGGAGAGCGGGGCAATGATCGTGCCCTCGCCCAGCAAGGCCTCCACCATCAGCTGTTCACTGAGATCCCCCTGGTAGGCCATGCGCACCCGCTGCTGAAGCTGCGGATCGCGGATGTCGTAGATACGGCCGATGTAGAGGGCGGAGTGGGTCCAGGTGCTCTGGGTAATGGTCTTGATCACATTGCTGACCCGGCTGCGTCCCTCCACCAGCAGCACATCGGCGGGTCTGAGCTCATAACTGAGACGATTGAAGTCGCATAGCGGGGAGGTGGAGGGCGGGCTCTCCTTGGTCAACCACTCCGCGATCCACTGCATGATCTTCTGCCCGATTTTCTTCATACTAAAACCTAGTAAAACAGTATGTATTATAGAGAGTATAGACCGGAATTTTAGTGGGTGAGTTTCAAACCCGTTGTGAGCGATGCGCAGCGGGATGGGATTGGCACTGGTGCTGCTGCGCTCAATAGTTGCCTGTTTTACCACCACAGAGTCATCAGCAGCCTGGTCGCGGCACCATCTCCACTGGTATTGATAGGAGAATATATTTTTTATAAATAACAGATAGTAATGTTATTTATATGATCTATTTTATGTGGCTTGATCAGGGGCTTGCCGATGCAGGTTCAGGCGACAGCCGGGCACGGCGTAAAGGGAACTGGCCGGATCTCCCGATCCGGTCTCGAAGCCAGGAAAAAATTACGATTGTTTGCGAACTCGAATACCGCCACTCCACCAGATCCTGCAGGCACCCTCGTCGGAGACCATGCAGGGTCCGATGGGTGTCCTCGGGGTGCAGGCCTCGCCATAGAGTCGGCATTGGTTGGGATATTTCTTTCCCAGCACCACCGCAGCGCAGTCACACCCGGGAGGCATCTCCCCACTGCGTCTGCGCTCGGGTGAGTCGTAGTCGGGGAAACGCTGGCGCGCATCCCAGCGGGCATAGTCGCTGCCGAGGGCAAAACCGGAGTCGGGGATTACCCCGATTCCGCGCCAGTTGGCATCGACCACATCCATCGCCGTTTCCAGCTGGGCCTTGGCACTTGGATTGCCGCCGGGTCTCACCAGCTCGGGATAGCAGTTATCGAGAAAGCGTCGATCGTCCAGATATTGCCTGATCACGGAGTAGGTGGCGGCGAGCAGGCTTTCAGGGGTGAAGCCGGCGACAGCGGCGGGTAACCGGTGGCGCTCCACCACGAACGACCACTCCTCAGGCCCCATCACGGTGGCAACATGCCCGGGTGCGACCAGGGCGTTGAAGCCTGGCGTATCGCCACTGAGCAACATGGCGACGGCCGGCCAGGTGAGTCTGCCCGAGAGCAGAATGGAGAGGTTGTCGGGGATGCCTTCCACCAGCAGCGAGGCGACAGGGGCGGTGGTGGTCTCGAACCCGGCGGCAAAAAAGACCACTTCTCTTTCGGGACAGGCCTTGGCGATCTGCAGGGCCTCAACCGGTGAGGCAATCGGCCTGATATCGCCACCCGCGGCATGGGCCTGGTCGAGGGAGCGGGGTTCTCCCTTGCCGACATTCACCGGCACCCGAAGCATATCGCCGAAGGCCACCAGGGTAATCGGTTCCCGCAGCGCCAGCTGCATCGCCTGATAGACATCCTCTTCAGGGCAGACGCAGACAGGACAACCGGGACCCGGTATCAGCTCTATCTGGGGTGGCAGGGCGCCCCGCAGTCCGGCCTGGGTTATGGAGCGCTCATGCCCGCCGCAGACATTCATGATCTTGATCGTTTCCTGCAGCGGCAGGGAATTTATTTGCTGCAGCCAGGATTTTGCGCTTATGGTCATCTCTTATTGTCCGCAAATGGACGCTAGTAAACGCAAATGATTCTATTGCAAGGGATCATCGTCTAGCCGGCGTGTAATTTAGCGCCTTCCGGTTGCAGCTTCGGTTTTAGAGTTTCACCCTGTGCGCGTCTCGCTTTCTGTAACTCGATCTGCTCTTCGAGCCAGTCGAGCCAGGTCTCGAAGCCTTCCCCCGACTTCGCCGAGGTCAGGGTGACCGGCACATCGACGGCAAGTTGACGGACTGCCTGTTCGGCACTTTCTGGATTGAACTCATCCATTACCGCCAGCAGGTCCGATTTGGTGATCAGTACATGATCGGCGGCGCGGAAGATAACCGGGTATTTGCTCGGTTTGTCGTCCCCCTCGGTAACCGAGAGCAGGGTGATGTTGAGGTGCTGGCCCAGATCGAAGCTGGCCGGGCAGACCAGGTTGCCTACATTTTCAATGAACAGGATATCCACCCGATCCAGATCCATGCGGTGCAGGGCGTGGTGGATCATATGGGCGTCGAGGTGGCAGGCGGTGCCGGTAGTGATCTGTACCGCCTCCACGCCTTTTTCGCGGATCCGTTCGGCGTCGTTTTCCGTCTCCAGGTCGCCTTCAACAACAGCGATTCTATATCTCTCTTGGAGCCTGTCGATGGTGGTTTCCAGCAGCCGGGTCTTGCCGCTTCCCGGCGAGGACATGAGATTGACGGCAAGCAGTTGGTGACGGTCGAAATGTTCCCGGTTATGGGCGGCCTGGTGGTCGTTTTCACTGAGCAGATTCTGAAGCACCTCCACCGCCACGCTGCCATCCTCGGTATGGGCATGTTTGCCGCCCTCATCGACCAGGTGTCTGTTGCCTTCGGTGATATTACAACCGCATGTATCGCACATTGGAAAACGCTCCTTACTATTACTCTCTGATCAACTCTACGCTGGCGAGCAGGAGTTCATCACCGCTGATGAGCTGGGTACGGAAATCACCGCATTCACAGCAGATCAAGCGATTGCTTGAGGTATCGCACTCGGCACCGCACTGGCGGCAGCGTATGCGTACCTGTTGCAGTTCGGTATCCAGTTCGGCTTCCGCGGCCACACTGCCCGCGCGGGCGATGGTGAAGGCCTGTCGCAACAGTTCGGGCACCACCCCCGAGAGAGGGCCGATACGGACCACGATCCTCTCCACTCGGCTGGCCTGTTCCCGTTTCGCAATCGCATCGACCTGCGCCAGCATTGCCTGACAGACAGAGAGTTCATGCATCAGGCGGCGAATCCATCTTCGACAGCATCTCGTCGTAGATCTCCCAGGCCGAGCGCGCTTCCTGCGGCGTCACCTTCTGTATCGCATAGCCCACATGTACGACCACAAAGTCTTCCGGCTTCAGCGCTTCGTGTTGCAGCATGAAGAGACTGACTTCCCGCTGGATGCCTTTTGCTTCACACTGTGCGGTAAAGCCGTCGATGCTCTTGATCTGCATGGGTATGCCTAGGCACATGGTATAACCTTTCTCTCCTGATCTGTTGTGATGGCATGGAAGAGGTCGCCAACCATCCTCTTCAAATATAATAGAATCTGCTTGAAGATACCTGGTTCATTCTCGCAAGGAGACCGTATTTGTCAATCGAATCCGTGTTGGTTCTGGGAATAGGGAATACCCTGTTGAGTGACGAGGGTATAGGGGTTCATCTGGTGAATCGACTCCAGCAACGCCTGGGAGCAGTGCCGGGGATCGAGTTTCTCGATGGCGGTACGCTCAGCTTCACCCTCGCGGAGCCGATTGCCAGAGCGAATGGATTGATCGTCGCGGATGCGGCCCGCATGGGCGAGCGGCCGGGTACCCTGCGGCTCTTTCATAACCAGGCGATGGACCGGTATCTGCAGGGCAATCGCGCCAGTGTCCATGAGGTGAGCCTGGGTGATCTCCTCGATATCGCCCGGCTCTCGGACACCTTGCCGAAATACCGCTGTCTGGTTGGTATCGAACCCGATAACCTGGATTGGGGGGAGGCACTGAGTGAAGCCGTGGAACCCGCGGTTGAGAAGGGCATCGCCGAGATTATCTCGCTCTTGAAGTCATGGGGTCTGCTGTCTCGCTGACACCGCCAAGGCTTTTTAGAAACAAGTTGCCTGAGATCAGTTTTTCGGTCTCCAATCATGATCCAGATCAGCCAATGTATCAGTATTTAGTGATATTCTTTATATGTATAAGAGAATATCAATACGATCATGCAGAAACTGCAAGACATTGCTGTCCGGGTTGAGACCAAGGAGGGCTCAGATTCAACCATCGATCACTCAAACGCGATACCGGTGATGCATGAAGTGCTTCACGCATTGAAACGGCTCAAGGAGCGAGGCGATGTGACCTCTATCGATCTGAATTCCATGCCATTCGGCCCGGGTGATGAGGAGACATTGCTGAGTTACCTTGGCTGCGGCGAGGTCACCATCGAGCTGCAATCCTTGGGTAAAAGCAGGATCTGTGAAACTTTCTATCCCGGTGTCTGGCTCGTCGATCACTACAATGCCACGGGTGATCGCATCGCCCTATCCATTGAGATTAACCGAGTACCGGAGATCGTCCGGTCACAACCCGAGGATATCTCGGACGCGATTATCAGGCTCGAACAGCAGCTAAACCCAGATAGTACCGCATGACAGTCCAATGCGGGAGGAGTAGTGATGGCTGAAGAACGCAATCCCATGGCGAAAACACTCGGGGAGAGCTTGCGTCAAAGCGGGGTCTCGAGGCGGGGCTTTCTCAAATTCTGCAGCGCCACCGCCTCGATGATGGCACTGCCGCCGACAATGGTCTCCGCGGTCGCCGAATCCCTGGAGAAGGCGAAGCGCCCCTCGGTCATCTGGCTCTCGTTTCAGGAGTGTACCGGCTGCACCGAATCCCTGACCCGGAGTCATTCGCCGACTGTCGAAAACCTGATATTCGACTATGTCTCCCTCGATTATCACCATACCCTGCAGGTCGCCTCCGGGAGCGCCGCCGAGGCGGCGCGTGAAGCGGCGATGCACGACAACGAGGGCAAGTACCTGGTCGTGGTAGACGGCTCCATCCCGCTGGGGAATCCGGGCTTTTCCACCATCGCCGGCATCAGCAACCTGCAGATGCTTGAAGAGACGGTGGCCGGCGCCGCCGCCGTGGTCGCGGTGGGAAGCTGCGCCGCTTTCGGTGGGCTGCCCCATGCCAAGCCCAATCCCACCGGCGCGGTGTCGGTTTCGGAGATCGTCAAGGACAAACCGGTCGTCAATGTCTCCGGTTGTCCGCCCATTCCCACCGTGATCACCGGTGTGCTTGCCCACTTCCTCACCTTCGGCTCGCTGCCCGAGCTGGATAGCCTGGGCAGGCCCATGGTCTTCTTCGGCAAGAGTATCCATGACCGCTGTTATCGCCGGCCCTTCTATGACAAAGGCCTGTTCGCCGAGACATTCGACGACGAAGGTGCGCGGAAAGGCTGGTGTCTCTTCCGACTCGGCTGCAAGGGTCCGATGACCTACAACGCCTGCGCCACCACCAAGTGGAATCAGGGTGCGAGCTGGCCGGTGGAGTCGGGACACGGCTGCCTGGGCTGCTCCGAACCCGATTTCTGGGATACCGGCGGTTTTTACAACGCGCTCTCGATTCCAGACAGCGACGTTATCCGCAATGCGGCCTATGTCGTGGGTGCCGGTGTGGCCCTTGGCGCGGCTGCCGGGGCACTCAATCGGAGGAAGCAGTCGAAGGCCGCTTCCAAGCATGAAACCGTAACCATCGATGACTTGGATAAGAAATCATGAGCACATCAGTTGATTTTCTTCTATGGGTAAGAGGGCCGGGGTTCGACATCGCGCTGGTTGTCTTTCTGATCGGCATAGTGATCCGGCTGCTCGAGGTTCTGATACTGGGCCGCAAGCCCGACTTCGCCGAGCCCAGAGGCGCGGAACTTGGGGCGGGTCTGCGCACCCTTGTCACCCGAACCCTGCCGGAACAGGGCTCCTTCAGACGCTCGCCTTTCACCGTCGTGGGCGGTTACATCTGGCACATCGGGTTCTTTATCAGCCTGTTTCTTTTCATTCCCCATATCGAACTGATCAATGCCACCATCGGACTCAGCTGGCCGGGCATCGCCAGCAACCTGGTCGATGCGGTGGCCGCGGTAACCATCGTCACCCTGGTGGCGATGCTCTTCAGTCGCATGAGCCATCCGGTCAAGCGTTACCTCAGCGGTCCGGAGGACTATCTGACCTGGCTGGTAACGATCCTGCCGATGATCACGGGGTACCTGGCCTATCACCGGATGATCGATCCCTACCCCTTGGCGCTGGGACTGCACATTCTCAGCGTTGAAATCCTGATGGTGGTATTCCCCTTCACCAAGTTGATGCACGCTTTCACCTTCTTTATCGCCCGTTGGTATAACGGCGCCATGGCAGGTCGTAGAGGAGTTCAGTCATGAGCGAAGCAACCCTTGAACGAGGCATGAACGCCTTTCGCGAGCAGATGGATGCACCGATCGCCTCTTTTTTCTCCAGTTGCGTGAACTGCGGTATGTGTGCCGAGGCTTGTCTCTTCTACACTGAGACCGGCGATCCGCGCTATACCCCGATCAATAAACTGGAACCCCTGCGCCGGGTGTGGGAGCAGGAGTATACCCTTTGGGGAAAAGTGAAATCGGTGCTCGGCCTGAGTCAACCGGTGACCGATGAATTGCTCGAGGAGTGGGAGTCGTTGATCTACGATGGCTGCACCCTTTGCGGACGCTGTTCCATGGTCTGCCCGGTGGGCAACGATATCAGTTATATGATCCGCCATGCCAGGGAGGGATTCGTTGCCGCTGGCTACTCGCCAGAAGGGATGAAGGGAGCGAGCCGCAGGGCAGTGACCATCGGTAGTCCTATGGGCGTCAAATACCCGGCCTTGGCGGCACAGATCAAGCACGTGGAGGCCGATAGCGGTCTGCAGATACCTGTCGATGTGGAAGGTGTCGACTACATGGCGCTGCTGTCGTCCATGGAGATCATGAACTTCCCCGAATACCTCGAGGCCCTGGCCCGTATCTTCAAGCAGGCGGGTGTGACCTGGACCATCAGCTCCGAGGCCTTCGAGGCGACGAACGCAGGCATCCAGATCGGTTCTTCGGACATTGCCCGCGAGCTTGTCAACAGGGTCGTGGTCGCCGCGGAAAAACTGAAGGTCAAATATGTCATCAGTCCCGAGTGCGGGCATGCCTATACGGCAATCCGCTGGGAGGGCCCGAATCTCATTGGCCGGCCGTACAGTTTCAAGGTTGTGCATATCCTGGAGCTGCTGGACGAACTGCGCGCCAGTGGGCGTTTGAAGACAGAAGGCATGGATGAGACACGGCTGACCTTTCACGATCCCTGTCAGATTGTGCGCAAGGGCGGTGTTTTGGAACCGCCGCGTAATTTGCTGAAGATGGTCGCCAGTGAGTTTGTCGATATGCATGACGCCCGGGAGATGAACTGGTGCTGCGGCGGCGGTGGCGGCGTGAGCGCCAACGAGCGGGCGGAAGAGCTGCGTCTCAAGGTCTTTAAACGCAAGAAGACACAACTCGACGAGCTCAACGTGGAGACCCTGGTCACCGCCTGCGCCAACTGCCGGCTGGTTATTGAGGAGGGTCTCGAAGAGTACCGCATGGAGATTCCTGTTGTCGGATTGACCGAGATGCTGGCCGAACATCTGGTGGAAGACAAAAGTGAGTAACCGCACGGCTGAGTCGTACCGATAGGAGACGAGAGATATGAGTAACAGAATCGTCGTTGACCCCATCACCAGAATCGAAGGCCATCTGCGTATCGAGGCCCAGATGGATGGTGATCAGATAGCCAGCGCTTATTCATCAGGCACCATGGTTCGTGGCATCGAGATCATCCTCAAGGGCCGGGATCCCCGTGACGCCTGGGCATTCGCGCAGCGAATCTGCGGTGTCTGCACCCTGGTGCACGGCATCAGCTCGGTACGCGCGGTGGAAGACGCCCTTAACTATCCGATACCGCCGAACGCACAGCTGATTCGCAATCTCATGATCGGCGCCCAGTATATCCACGATCATGTCATGCACTTCTACCATCTGCATGCCCTCGACTGGGTGGACGTGGTCTCCGCCCTCTCCGCCGATCCGGCTGAGACCGCGGCGCTTGCCCAGTCGATCAGCAACTGGCCAAAGGCCTCACCGGGCTATTTCTCGGATGTAAAGAAAAAGCTCAAGGGTTTCGTCGACGCCGGGCAGCTGGGTATCTTCGCCAAGGCCTATTGGGGACACGAGGTCTACAAGCTGCCGCCGGCGGCGAACCTGATGGCGGTTGCCCACTATCTCGAGGCGCTGGAGTGGCAGCGTGACGTGGTCAAGCTGCACGCCATCTTCGGCGGCAAGAATCCCCACCCCAATTTTCTTGTCGGCGGTGTGGCCTCGGCCATCGATCTCAACTCCGATTCGGCCATCAACAGCAAGAAACTCTCCCAGGTGCAGAACGTCATCACCAAGATGCGGGAGTTTACCGATCAGGTCTATGTGCCGGATACCCTTGCGGTGGCAAGCTTCTACAAGGATTGGGGCGAGCGCGGAGAGGGATTGGGCAACTTCCTCTGCTACGGTGACCTGCCGGCCACATCGATGGACGATCCGGCAAGCTTCTTCTTCCCCAGCGGCGTCATCCTCGACAGGGATATCTCCACCATACATCCGTTGGATATGAACAACGCGGATGAGATACAGGAGCAGATCGCCCATTCATGGTACGACTACAGCGGTGGCAAGGATCAGGGCCTCCATCCCTATGAGGGTGAAACCACGCTCAACTACACGGGTCCCGAGCCACCCTTCGAGCATCTGAATGTGGAGGAGTCCTACTCCTGGCTGAAGGCGCCCAGGTGGAAAGGCAAGGCGGTGGAGGTTGGACCCTTGGCGCGGGTCCTGATGCTCTATGCCAAAGGCCACGAGCAGACACGGGAGCTGGTCAACATGACCCTGAGCAAGCTGGAACTGCCGACCCGGGCACTCTTCTCGACCCTCGGCAGAACCGCTGCCAGGACCCTGGAGACCAAGATCCTGGCGGATGCGATGCAGGGCTGGTACGACCAGCTGATCGCCAATATCAAGGCAGGGGATACCAAGACCTTCAACGATGCTCTTTGGGATCCCTCCACTTGGCCGAGGCAGTGCCAGGGCGTGGGCTTCATGGAGGCGCCTCGCGGCGCATTGGGACACTGGATCGTCATTGAGGATGGCAAGATAGCCAACTATCAGGCGGTGGTGCCGAGCACCTGGAACGCCGGGCCGCGGGATAGTGCCGGACAGGCTGGTGCCTACGAGGCCGCACTGCAGGATAACCACCAGCTGGCCGATGTGAAGCAGCCGGTGGAGATACTGCGGACCATACACAGCTTCGATCCCTGTATCGCCTGTGCGGTCCATCTGTCGGATAAAGATGGTGAGGAGATGTTGCAGTTGAGAGTGAAATAGAGTCTCAACTTTCTGACTGCAAGTTTTGACGCCTCTGCCCGTTGTATAGGCAGGGGCATTTTTTTGTTTATTCGAAGCGCTCAAGATTCAAGCCGCAAATGGACGCGAATCACCGCGAATGAACGCCTATGGATTAAGCTTAAATGCCGCAATCATTGCGGATTCGACCGATCCAACTCATGTTTACAAAGCAAAGACATAATTAGCGAATATTTGCGTTTATTCGCGTTCATTTGCGGACTTCTTATAAACATGTCTGGATTGATCCGGCAATTTTCAGCTTGATTTCATTTCCCTCTGCCATCCTCTCATTCAACCGAACCGATTTGAGAGAGATGATGAAACATCGAAATGAGATCAAGGTATGGGACCCCCTGGTCAGGCTGTTTCACTGGACCCTGGTGGGGGCATTCACAGTTGCCTGGCTGACCGAGGATGACTGGATGGCCCTGCATGCCTATGCAGGTTATGTGATCGGCTTTTTGTTGCTGTTTCGCCTGATATGGGGACTGCTGGGCACACGCTATGCCCGCTTCAGTGATTTTGTACGACCCCCGTCCCGGGTTGCTGGTTATCTGTTCGACCTGGTCAGGCTGCGCGCCGAACGCACGATCGGACACAATCCCGCCGGCGGCGCAATGATCGTCGCGTTGCTGATAACGCTCCTGATAACCACCTTCACCGGCTTGTTGGCCTATGGCGCAACGGGCGCCGGCCCCTTGGCTGATCTGCTCTTTTCCAATTCGGAGTACGGCAGTGAACTGTTTGAGGAGGTCCATGAGTTCTTTGCCAATTTCACGCTTTCACTTGTGGTGTTGCATCTGCTGGGCGTGGCATTCGGTTCCTTGCTTCATGGAGAGAACCTGGTGCAGGCAATGATCACGGGTACCAAAAGGGCTTGATTGCCCAGGAGTAGAGAGTGATGAGGATGAGATATCTGTTTTTTTTCGCCCTAACAACCGTTGCCGCCTCGCTGCAGGCGAATAGCCTGGAGAGCATTCTTACCGCCTATGAAGCCAAGGGCGCGGGCCCCTTCTCGGCGCAACAGGGAAGTAAGCAGTGGCAGCGCGTCGTAACCCATGCCGGCAAGGGAAAACCGAGATCCTGCGGTGATTGCCATGGCGAGGACCTGAAGAGCCCCGGCCGTCACGCAAAGACCGGGAAGCGGATCGAGCCGATGGCGCCATCGGTCAATCCAATGCGCCTGACGGATGCGAAAAAGATCGAGAAATGGTTCAAGCGTAACTGTAAATGGACCTGGGGAAGGGTATGCACGGATCAGGAGAAGGGTGATCTCCTGCTCTATCTTCAGCAACAATGAGGAGGCTACAAATCATGAATATTGGTTCTTATCGAATGCTCACACTGCTGTTTCTTGTTTTGCTTGTCGCGGCCGGCGGCGTGCTGGCTGATCGTGATGACGATTGGGGTGAACACTTTTTCTCGCACTGGTTCAAAAAGGATATGAAGCTCAATAACGGTCAGCACAGCCAGCTCTACCAGGAAGAGTGCGGCAGCTGCCACTTTCCCTTTCAACCCGGCTTTCTCCCGGCTGAGTCCTGGCGCGGGATGATGGCGAGCCTGGATGACCACTTTGGTGAGAATGCCGAGTTGGCGGATGAGGATAGGAGCCGACTGCTGAGCTACCTGACGTCGAACTCGGCCGATACGATCGATGCAGAGATTGCGAACAAGGTAATGTGGTCGCTACGTTACACTGCTACCCCGAAGCGGATTACCGAGACAGCCTTTTTTCGCCATGAGCATGATGAAATTTCACCGCGATTGATGCAGCGAATAAAGGATAAGGTATCATTCAGTAACTGCGACGGTTGTCATACCCGGGCGATCCAGGGGTCCTATGACGAGCATGAAATCGCTATCCCGGGTCTGGGTCGATGGGATGATTGATGCGTTAGAGATTGGACCGATAGAATCAAACCTTATCTGGGGTCGCCATCTGAACGGGTTTAGAACGCTGATAAATGTTGAAGCAAAAGTTTAATATAGTCCTCATTTCGCTGCTCCTGATCTACACCGCACTGTCGGCGGATGAGGGTTACGAGGAAGCGCGCCGACTCAGTGAGTCCGGCGATATTCTGCCTCTTGAGGAGTTGTTGCCGGCGATTCGGAAAGCGCAACCGGGGAGGATCCTGGAGCTGGAACTGGAGCGTAAGCGGGGGCGCTATCTTTACGAGGTAGAGCTTCTCGATGAGCAGGGTGCAGTGTGGGAATTCAAGATCGATGCGCTCACAGGAGAGATTCTGGAGCGTGAACTGGAGGACTGAGCGTTGCGTTTACTGCTGGTTGAAGACGATGATCTGCTTGCGACTTCAATAAAGCACGACCTGGAACAGCAGGGTTTTGCCGTCGACCATGCCCGGGAAGGGGTGGAAGCAGAGTTCATGGGCGATAACATGGCCTATGACCTAGTGGTCCTCGATCTGGGGCTGCCCAATCGACCCGGCATCGAGGTGTTGAAAAACTGGCGTTCCAGAGAGAATCATACACCGGTCATCATACTCACCGCGCGGGACGCCTGGCATGAACGGGTGGAAGGCTTCAAGGCCGGTGCGGATGACTACCTGGGCAAGCCGTTTCATATCGAAGAACTGGTGGTTCGCCTGCAGGCCTTGATACGGCGCAGTCACGAGCTTGTCGGTACCAGTCTCAAGTCCGGCGGCCTGGAACTCGACGAGGAGAGACAACAGGTGATACTACCGGATCGGCAGCGACTGGATCTGACCGGCACCGAGTTCCGTCTGTTGCGCTGCTTTATTCTCAACAGGGGAAAGATACTCTCCAAGACCCGTTTGACGGAGCATGTCTATGAACAGGACTTCGACCGTGACAGCAACCTGATCGAGGTCTATATCCGGCGTTTGCGCGACAAGCTGGGCAAGCAGGTGATCGAAACCCGCCGTGGACAGGGTTATATCTATGTCGGTGTTGATCCCTAACTCACTCGAACGGCGATTGCATCTAGGGTTGGCGTTCACCCTCATCCTGCTGATGGGGGTGTTGTGGCTGTTCGGGGCAAAATCGATCGAGTCGCTCACCGAGGATTTCATCGCCTCCAGGCTGGAGCACGATGCTGAGGCCCTGCTGGCCGCGATCGTCTTCAAACAGCAGGGGATCAAGGTCAGGCCCGCTCGCGTCAACCAGATCTATCTGCGGCCCTATTCGGGCCACTACTACCTGGTTCGCCAGCGGAACGGCGCCGAGGTCACCTCGCGTTCAGTTTGGGATTTCAAACTCCAGATTCCTCAGATGAAGGTTGGAGAGAGCGGGCGTCTCCACATGCTTGGGCCTGAAAAGCAGCAGCTGCTGGTCTACGTCTCCGGATTCAGGAAACAGGGACAGGAGCTGACGCTGGCCGTGGCCGAGAATCTGCTGCCGATTAAGCAGCAGCGGGATCTGTTTCTCCGCAACTTCGCCCTCTTGGCCCTGCTGGGTTTGGTTGTTCTGTTGCTGCTGCAGGGGATGGTTGTGAGGCAGGCGTTTCGCCGCCTGGAGCCCCTGCGCGAGGAGATCAAAAGCCTGGCTGGCGGTGACGAAAAAAGGCTTAGCGAGGAGGTCCCGGATGAGATGTCTCCGCTGGTGAAAGAGATCAATCATCTGCTGCTGTTGCTCTCGAGACGCAATCAGCGTTCGCGCAATGCCCTGGGTAATCTCGCCCACGCACTGAAGGGTCCGATGAACCTGTTGACACACTACTTTGACAAATCACCAAGCAGCGAAAGCAGGATAGACACCGCCCTGGCCGGTCAGCAGGTCGAACGGGTGAGATTGCTGATCGAGAGAGAGCTCAAACGCGCCCGCCTGGCGGGCAGCGGGAGCACGAGCCAAAGATTTGATCCACAGCTTGATCTTCAGGACCTGCTGGATGTCCTGAAGCAGATCTATCGGGAGAAACAGCTCTCGATTGAGGCGGTGAAGGCAACGGATCTATCCCCGTTCGGTGACCGGGAGGATATCCTTGAATTATTGGGCAACCTGCTCGACAACGCATGTAAATGGGCGAAGAGCAGGGTGCGTTGCACCCTTACCGGGGAGGATCAGTTTAAGATCATTGTCGAGGACGACGGTGAGGGGCTGGCGGATGAAGAGGTCGCGAGAATGACCAAGCGCGGCAGCCGCCTTGACGAAGACACGGAGGGGCAGGGACTGGGACTGGCGATCGTATCGGATGTGGTCACGCTCTATGAGGGCAACTTGGTGTTTGACCGCTCGCCGGAGTTGCAGGGACTTCGCGTCAGTGTGGTTTTGAACCGGTTGTAGCTGGCTATCGGGCAGCGCCCCGTTTTGTCGAAACTGGCATATACTGAGGGTTATCTGTGTTCGATAAGGACAGCGAGTATGAACCGATCAACCCAAACACGACAAAGGCTTGCCGGTGTGACACTGCTCGGATTACTGCTTTTCTTTTCGCCTGTACTCACCCTGTTTGACAAGGCCATCGAGTGGATCGGCGTACCCGTCAGCTATCTCTACCTCTTTGGCATCTGGTTGGCCCTGATTCTGTTGGCGGCATGGACAGTCGAGGGTAGCAAGCACTAGCGGTTGGCAACATGCTGACTACCTCCATCGTTGTTATCGCTTCACTTGGCTATCTGGGTCTGCTGTTTGCCATCGCCTATTGGGCCGACAGGCGCGCGGATCAAAAGCGCTCGGTAATCTCGAACGCCACCATCTATGCGCTCTCGCTGGCTGTCTACTGCACGGCATGGACCTTCTACGGCAGTGTCGGTCGGGCTGCAGCCACCGGCATCGGCTTTCTGCCGATCTACATCGGGCCCACGCTGATCGCCGCGCTTTGGGGCACCCTGTTGTTGAAGATAGTGCGCGTGAGCAAGAGCCAGCGCATCACCTCGATTGCGGACTTTATTGCATCCCGTTATGGCAAGAGTCAT
>NATV01000131.1 GCA_003094535.1 gamma proteobacterium symbiont of Ctena orbiculata
ATTACCCACAACTGCTGTGGATAACATTGTTGATAAATCCTGAAAACCAGTCTTAAAGCCTGATTAAACGTGCATTTTCATTACATCGTAAAAATAATGCACAAATCGTATTTCGTACTACAAAACAGATAGTTAGCCCTTTATGAAAACACATTGAATAAAGAATAGTCGGATATATGCCCAAGCTGATCCGTCGGCCATTCCAATGTGCACAGATTGGCTTTTTAAGGACATGAAAAGGGTGAACCCAATAGCGCGTGAGCTCTGTTTACAACAATAACTGCGCGCGAAGGGGAGCCATCTACAAAACCCGTGATAAACCTCGCGGTTGTTGACGTTGCTAATTAAACAATTGCTAATAATCAAATAGATTGGACTTCTTCTACTACTTGCACTCCGCATCGAATATCGACAGGATAGGCTGGGACACAGCCTGGGCAAGAATAAAGCCGGGGTTGGCTGACGAGGCCAATACCTAAGCGCTGTGCGGCTTTATCAGCAACAATAAATGAAGTAGAACCACCCATGAACTCATCCGAACTTGCTCCGCTACGTGACCACCTGGCTTCACGCGTCATCGGTCAGAACAGTTTTATCGAAAGCATGTTGATCTGCCTGCTCAGCGACGGGCATCTGCTCATCGAGGGATTGCCGGGCCTGGCAAAAACCACCGCGGTCAAGGCCCTGGCGGAGGCAATACAGGGCGATTTTCACCGTGTCCAGTTCACCCCCGATCTACTCCCCTCAGACCTCATAGGTACCGACATCTATCGCCATGAGAAGGGGGAGTTCGAATTCCGTCAGGGACCGCTGTTTCACAACATCCTGCTCGCCGACGAGGTCAACCGCGCACCCGCCAAGGTGCAATCGGCACTCTTGGAGGCGATGGGAGAACAGCAGATCACTGTGGGTCAGACCACCTATCCCCTGCCCCCGTTTTTTATGGTGCTGGCAACCCAAAATCCGGTTGAGCAGGAAGGCACCTACCATCTGCCGGAAGCGCAGCTTGACCGCTTTCTCATGCAGGCCAACGTGGAGTACCCCAATCGCAATGAAGAGCTGGAGATCCTCGATCTCGACAGCGCCCATCAGAAGCAGAAGCCGACTCCGCCGGACAAGCCGCTGACCCAAAAAAAGCTCTTCTCGATTCGCCAAAAGGTCGCCGAGCTCTATCTCGATCCCAAACTCAACAGCTATATCGTCGACCTGGTCCAGGCGAGCCGCGAGCCCAAGGCCTACGACAAGGACCTGGACCGATGGTGCCGCTTCGGGGCCTCCCCCCGCGCCAGTATCGCACTGGCGCGATGCGCCCGGGCAAAGGCCTGGCTGGATGACGAGGAGTTCGTGGCGCCCCACCACATCCAGGCCGTGGCCCCAGCCATATTACGCCACAGAATCCTGCTGACCTTCGAGGCGGAAGCGGAAGGGATCACCACCGACGATTTTCTCTCCCGTCTGCTGGACATGGTCGCCATACCCTAGCCCTTCGGTCTGACTCGGTTGCAATGAGCCTGTTTCCCAACATCGACGATCTGCTTGAGCTGCGCCATTCCGCCCATGCCCTGGGTCTCGCCTCCCATCATCTGGTCAATTCGAGCTTCAGCGGCCTCTACGCCTCTGTGTTCCGTGGCACCGGTCTCGATTTCGAGGAGGTGCGGGAGTATAGGGAAGGCGATGATATCCGCAACATGGAGTGGAATGTCACTGCCCGTACCAACGTCCCGCACATGAAAATCTTCCGCGAAGAACGGGAGCGCAGCGTGGTGCTCTGCATCGACCGGGGCCCGCACATGAGCTTCGGCACCCGGGGCACCTTCAAATCGGTGCAGGCCGCAAAAGCGGCCGCACTGCTCGGCTGGGCCGCATCCAGGCTTAACGACCGGGTCGGCGGTCTGCTGTTCGGAGACTGCGAACTGGAGATGCAATATTTCCGCCCCACCAAGGATCGCCGCGCCCTATGGCGTCTGCTGCATGCCCTTACCCAGGAGGGCGCCACCCATCAACCGCGCAAGGATTGCCTCTCCGAGGCCCTGCAGCGGGTCGACAGGGGCACCACAACCGGTTCGCTGATCTTCGTCATTGCCGATATGAACCGGGAGATCCTGGAATTGAAACAGACCCTCGGGAGGCTCTGCCAACGCCATACCCTGGTATTGTTGCCGGTGGATGATCCTGCGGACAGGGGATTGCCCGAGATGGGCCGGGTGACCTTCGTCGGCCCCGACGGCAGCGCCATGGAGATCGATACCGGCGATCATCAGGCCAGAGAACGCTACAACGAGGCCTGGCAGAAGCGACGGCGGCTACTGCAGCATCTGAGCAACGCCCTGGGCATACCGCTGATGCCGATCGCCACCAATGAAGAGATCCACCTGGCCCTCTCCCATGGCTTGATGAAACACTTTGGCAGGCGCTGAATGGACCCACTGCGCGATATTCGAGGCCTCGATCCAGCCCCCTGGTGGCCGCCCGCGCCAGGCTGGTGGATGGTATTGCTGCTCCTGCTGCTGATCGGCGTGCTGATCTGGGGGGTGATCAGATGGCGCAGGCTCTACCCTTTGGGTCGATGGCAGCATGATGCGCGACGCCATCTGCTCGCGCTGCGGCGACGCATCAAGCGTGAACCGGCCAAGCAGGTGGCCGGCGAACTCTCCGAACTGCTGCGGCGCATCGCCATTGCGCGCTGCGGTCGGGAAAATACCGCCGCACTCACCGATGAGGCCTGGCTCGATTGGCTTCAGCGCAACGATTCCAGCGGCTTTCGCTGGCGGGAGAAGGGCGAGCTGCTGTTGGTGCTCCCCTATGCCCCCCCCGAGCGGAGCGCAGACAAGGGGGATCTGGCGACACTGATCGATGCCGCCATCCACTGGGTCAGCGAGGAAGCCTGCCATGTTTGAGTTTCACTGGCCCTGGATGGCGCTGCTGCTGATCCTGCCACCATTGGTGAAGCGCTTCTGGCCCCGTCCTCAAAGCGAACAGCATGAATCAGTGGAAGGGATGCAGACCACCCTCCTCCACCCGAGCCTCTCCCATCTGCAGGATGCCTTTAACACGCGAAAACCGCGCCAGCCATTGAGCGCACGACTCTATGGCTGGCTCCTCTACCTGCTTTGGCTGGCCCTGGTACTGGCACTGATGCGCCCGCAGTGGCTCGAGCCCTATACCGAGAATCGTACCGCCGGCTACGACCTGATGCTGGCCGTGGACGCCTCCCACTCCATGAATGCCCTCGATTTCACCCTTGATGAAGAGCAGGTCAGTCGCATGCAGGTGGTGAAGGGTGTGGTCGCCAAGTTCATCGAGGGACGCCAAGGGGATCGCATCGGTCTGGTGATCTTTGGCAGCAGGGCCTACGTACTCTCCCCTCTCACCTATGACCGCAAGGCGGTAAATAGCCTGTTGAGCGAAGTGATCCCCCGCATCGCCGGCGACGGCACCGCCATTGGCGATGCCCTGGGCCTGGGGGTGAAGAAACTCAGAGAGCGACCCGAAGGCTCGAGGGTGCTGCTGCTGATCGCCGACGGCGAGAATACCGCAGGGACCATTCCACCCTTGAAAGCGGCCCAGCTGGCCGCAGAGGAGGGAATTCGAATCTACAGCATCGGTGTCGGCAGCGATAAGAAGCGAGTGCCGATCATGGAGAACGGCCGCATCATCACCCGCGACGATCTGGGTTTCAATGAAGAGGTGATGCGTGAGATAGCAGAGACCGCCGACGGCGCCTACTTTCGTGCAACCGATACCGAGGCCCTGGAAAAGATCTACCAGCACATCGATGAGCTGGAGAAGACCGAGGCGGAATCCCGCACCGTGTTCATTCCCCAACCGCTCTACTACTGGCCACTCATGGTTGCCCTGCTGCTGTTGTTGATCCTGGGTATCTATCCGGAAGGCAAGCAGCGGCGGCTCAGAGGGGGCGGCTATGCCTGAATACCTGTTCCATTTCGCCCGCCCTCTCTGGTTGCTCGCCCTGCTTGGACTGATCCCGGTTCTCGGCTGGTTGGTCTACAGCGTGGTGCGCCCCAGCAAGGGTCCCATCGATCGCTATGCCGACAAGCATCTGTTGCCCCATTTGACCGGTGTGCGTGAACTCGATGTCAACGAGCGCTGGAGCCGATTCACGCGCTGGGGCCTGTTGTGGATCCTGCTCGTCTTTGCCCTCGCCGGTCCGCGCTGGGACTACTCCGACATCGAGGCCTTCTCCCCGGCCAGCGATCTGGTGGTCCTGATGGACATCTCCCGCTCCATGAACGTGGCCGACGTACCCCCTTCCCGCCTGGCCCGGGCACGCCAGGAGGTTCAGGACCTGGTGCTGCTCAACCGGGAACTGCGTATCGGCATGATCGCCTTCGCCTCGGTGCCCCATGTAGTGTCACCGATCACCGAGGACAGCCAGAGCATCCTCAACGCCCTGCCTGCGGTCTCATCCGAACTGGCCAATCTCCAGGGCAGCCGCCTGATCGCGGCCCTGGAGCGTGCGGAACAGCTCCTCGGCAGTGAAGGCAGCGGCAATGCGCGCTCGATCCTGCTGATCAGCGATGGTGATTTTGACGAACCGGAGCTGACACAACGGATCAGGACCCTGGCGGATGAGGGAATTGTGCTGCATATCCTGGGCATAGGCACAACGGGTGGCGGCCCCGTACCAGCGCGCATCGGTCAAAGTGATTTGATGCGGGAGCGCAACGGCAAGATTATCGAATCCCGGCTCAACGAGGGGCTGCTGCAGCAGCTTGCCCAGGCAGGCGGTGGCTACTATCAGCGCGCCGATTTCAGAGACCGGGACAGCCTCAATATCCTGCAATTGGCCAGTGGCGAAATCGGCAGGCCGACGCCGACCCAGGAGAAGACCCGGGTCTGGAATGAGCGTTTCTACTGGCTGCTGCTACCCATGCTGCTGCTCATACTGAGCAGATTCAGGGCCAGGCGGCCAGGGGAGTCGCAAGCATGAAGACGCTGCTTGCCTGGATAGTGCTGATCCTATTCCCGCCTCTGCTGGGAGCCGGCTGGTTTCTGAATCAGGAGCAGCAGGCGGAAGAGGATTACAACCAGGGGCACTACGAGGAGGCGGCAAAGGGATTCGAGGATCCCTATCGTCGCGGTGTTGCCCGCTACCGCACCGGCGACTACCAGGCCGCAAGCGAGGATTTCAGTCACGTCGAGCGGGAAGAGGTCAAACAGGACGCGCTCTACAACCTGGGTAACAGCCGCTACAAGCTGGAAGACTACCAGGGCGCCGTTGTCGCCTACGAGACAGTACTTGATAACGATCCCAATCACACCGACGCACGCCACAATCTGGCTCTGGCAAAAGAGAAACTGGCGCAAATGCAAATGGAGGAAGAGGAAGAAGCGGAAGAAGAAGAAGAGGAGAAGGAGGAACAGGAGTCCGAGTCGGCTGAGCAACAGGAACAGGAGCAACAATCGGAAGAGCAACAGCAGGAACAACAGCAATCCGGCGACCAGCAACAGGAGGAACAGCAGTCCGGCGACCAGCAGCAGGAGGAACAGCAGTCCGGCGATCAGCAGCAGGAGGAACAGCAGTCCGGCGACCAGCAGCAGGAAGAACAGCAGTCCGGCGATCAGCAGCAGGAGCAGCAGCAGTCCGGCGACCAGCAACAAGAGGAACAACAATCAGGCGGTCAGCAGCAGGAAGAGCAACAGTCCGGCGACCAACAACAAGAGCAACAACAGTCCGGCGGCCAACAGCAGGAAGAGCAGCAATCCGGGGGTCCAGATGCCGACCAACAACGGGATAGCGGCGACGAAGAAGAGCAGGATCAACAACCCAAGGAGGGTGAGCAGCAAAAGGACGAAGCGACCGAATCGGGTGAGGAGGAGATGAACGAGCGCAAGGATAATGGCAGTGAGGCATCTGAAAGCACGCAGGAGGCGTCGAGAGGACAGCAAGAGGAGCAACCCGATGAGAGCGGTGCGGATGAGACCAGAGATGAAGAGGATAGCGCAGGGAGGGAGAAGGAGCAGCAGGACCAACAGCGCCAAGGGAAACAAGTTGATGAAATGTCTGCTAATCTCGGAGAAGAGAAAAATGAAGAAGAGCAGCGCCGGATGGGTGCACCACGACAGGATGAACTTGGGGAGGATAGCGGTGAACGCCATGTCCGTCCCGAAGACGAAGCCCGTTCGGAAGCGGTAGAGCGGGTGGACCAGAGTGGCCAGCCCCAATCCCCGGAGAGTGAGGAAAAGACCTCCGGCGGCGGCAAAGAGAGGGATCGCCTTGGTGGGGCCAACACCCTGATGGAACAGTGGCTCGACCAGATCGAGGGGGATCCGGCCCAACTTATGCACCAGCAGTTCAGGCTGGAAGAGTACAAATATCTACGCAGCCGAGGCGGCCGCGATACGGAGACAAGACCCTGGTAATGACTGATCCCTTGCGACAGATCGGCAAACTGCCCATGGGACTCTTTGTGCTCCTGCTTGGCCTGTTTGCCATTCAAGACCCTGTCTGGGCCAATCCTTATCAAGGCAACATGCCCTGGCAGGGCTTGCCACCGGGTCAGTGGAATTTCGCACCCCCCAATCAACGCCAGGGCGGCACGCCGTCGCAGACGCAGCCGGCGACAAGCCAAACACCGTATGGCGCGTGGCCAAGCCCCCAATACCCCGGCTATTCACCTCAGAACTACTATTCGACCCAGACTCAGCCGCCCCAGCTCGAAACCAAGCTGTCCATTGAGAATCCCTATGTGCAACAAACCGTGTTGCTCAAACTCAGTGTCATCAGTCAACACAACCTGCGCACTGCAACTCCCTATGTCCCACAGAGCGACAACTTTATTCTGAAACAGCTTGAGGGCCCGATCACCTACTCCCGCACCCGCAACGGAAAGCGGCAGATTGTTAACGATTTCCATTATGCGGTAACCCCCATACGGGCAGGCCTCCATGCACTTCCCACTATCAGTGTCTCGGGCGAGGAGGAACAGACAGGTTCGTACAGTCGGGGGAACCGCTCATTCGAGGCAACCACCGGCAAGCCCATAGAGCTGGGGATAAGGGAGAGCAACCCGGAGAGCCTGCCCTGGCTGCCGGCAGAACATCTGGAGCTGAAGATCAGTCTGCCGAAAAAGCTCAAGGCCGCTGCCGGCAAACCCTTTATCCTGGCAACCGAAATCAGTGCAGTCGGCATCCCGGGAGAGCAACTGCCTACACTCGAGCAACAGCTCAAGTCCGATGCCTTTCGTGTCTACCGCGAACAGAGCCGGGTCGAGACCGATCTCAACCAGAGCAGCAATAAACTCTTTGGCCGTCGATTGGAGAGATTCACCCTGGTTCCTCAATATGGCGGTGACCTGAAACTTCCCCAGTTGAGCATAAGCTGGTGGAATACTCGCAGTCACGTGTCGCAGCGCGCCTCGATTCCCCTGCAGCCGATTGCGGTCAGCGGCACCCGCCGAGCGACAGGCCTCTTCGGTTCCGATGAAGAGAGCTCCCTATTTCCAGCCGGTTCCTCCTCGGCCTTCTGGATACCCCTGGCAATGGTTTTCGGCGTTATCTTCGGCTACTGGCTTGCGATATGGATCTCCCACCGCAAAAAGGGGGGAGGTCAACACTCGCCGCTGGAGCCCTTGATCGGATTCCTGCAACGTCCGATGCGTCAGATGGCGCCCGCCTTTTCACCCCTCAAGACCAAGCTGCGCAACACCACCGCCGTGCTCAATCCCGCTACCCACTGGCCGCGCTGGCGCCGCAACCTGGTCGGCATGCTCCCCCTATCGGTACGCTTCTGGTTCTGCGTGCGCTTCGTTGACGAAGAGACCGATCCGGAAGTCTGGGGCTACACCCTGAGGTTTCTCGCCAACAAGCATCTCGCCCTGCCACCCAATGTGCCCTTCAGTGTCATCGGCAAACATATCCACGAGTTTCATCCCAAGGCGGATGACAAAAAGGTGCATGTCCTGATCCATGAGCTGGAACAGGCGATCTACGGCCACAACGACCTCGATTTCGACCGTTGGAAAGAGGCCTTCAAGCATGAAATAAGGCCCAGTCTGCAGCTCTGGCCGCGACGATCTTCGGGGGAGAGGGGTGATCGCAGGGCCCTGTTACCGGGTCTCAACCCTTAAGGCATCTCCCACAATGGTGGGTTTTTTACACCGCTGCCATCCTCAGTCACAACTCCGGCGACCTAGCACAGCTGGGAACGCGCGCTATAATCCCGCTCCATGAGCCAGCCCACCCCTCTTTTCTCTCACCGCCCCTTCTGGGCCGCCCGCTTCGGCGTGGCGCCGGTGCTGCCCATGAGCCGCGCCGAGATGGACGAATTGGGCTGGGACAGCTGCGACATCATCATCGTCACCGGCGACGCCTATGTGGACCACCCCAGTTTCGGCATGGCGCTGATCGGACGGCTGCTGGAGGCCCATGGATTCCGCGTGGGGATCATCGCCCAGCCCGACTGGAGCAGTGCCGAGGCCTTTCGCAAGCTCGGAAAACCCAATCTCTTTTTCGGCATCAGCGCCGGCAACATGGACTCCATGGTCAATCGCTACACCGCGGACCGGCGCATCCGCAGCGACGACGCCTATACACCCAGCGGCGAGGCTGGTAAAAGGCCCGACCGTTCGGTGATCGTCTACGCCCAGCGGGCGCGGGAGGCCTACCGGGGAGTGCCGGTGGTGATCGGCGGCATCGAGGCGAGCCTGCGCCGCATAGCCCACTATGACTACTGGTCGGACAAGGTGCGCCGCTCGGTGCTGCCCGACTCCAAGGCGGATTTACTGATCTACGGCAACGCGGAACGGGCTGTGGTGGAACTCGCCCACCGCCTCGCCGCCGGGGAGTCGATCGGCGAGATCACAGATCTCAGGGGCACCGGCTTCATGCGCCAGGGACTGCCGCAGGGGTGGAGCGAGATCGACTCTTCCCAGCTCGACACACCGGGTCGCAAGCTCCACCATCCCGATCCCTACCAGACGCAGCCTCTCTGCGATGCCCAAGGGGTGCGCTTCACCCCCCATCAGCGCCCCGCCGGTCTCGATCGGACCCACTCGGTGGTTCGCCTCCCCTCGTACGACCGGGTCGTTGAGGACGAGTTGCTCTATGCCCACGCCTCCCGCGTCTTCCACCTGGAGACCAACCCGGGCAACGCCCGCCCCCTGATCCAGCGCCACGGTAGGCGGGATGTCTGGCTCAACCCGCCGCCGATGCCACTCACCAGCGAGGAGCTGGACCGGGTCTACGAACTCCCCTACTCCCGCAAGCCCCACCCCGCCTATGGCGCGGCACGCAATCCTGCCTGGGAGATGATCCGCTTCTCGGTCAATATCATGCGTGGCTGTTTCGGCGGCTGCACCTTCTGCTCCATCACCGAACACGAGGGGCGGATCATCCAGAGCCGCTCGGAGGATTCCGTGGTACGCGAGGTGGAGACGATTCGTGACCAGGTACCCGGCTTCACCGGCAACATCTCCGACCTGGGCGGCCCCACCGCCAATATGTACCGCCTCGCCTGCAAGGAGAAAAAGATCGAGTCGGCCTGCCGCCGCCTCTCCTGCGTCTATCCGGATATCTGCGGCAACCTCGACACCGACCACCGGCCGCTGATCAGCCTCTATCGCCGAACCCGGTCGCTGCCCGGCATCAAACGGGTCTTCATCGCCTCGGGCCTGCGCTACGACCTGGCACTGTGCTCCCCGGACTATATCCGCGAGCTGGTAACCCACCATGTAGGGGGTTACCTGAAGATCGCCCCGGAACATACCGAGGCGGGGCCCCTGGGCAAGATGATGAAGCCGGGCATCGGGAGCTACGAACGCTTCAAGAAGCTGTTCGACAAATACTCCGCCGAGGCGGGAAAGGAGCAGTACCTGATCCCCTATTTCATCGCCGCCCATCCCGGCACCAGCGACGAGGATATGCTCAACCTGGCCCTCTGGCTGAAGCGTCACGGCTTCCGCCCCGACCAGGTGCAGGCCTTTCTACCGACCCCCTTGGCGGTCGCCTCGGCCATGTATCACACCGGTCGCAATCCACTACGCCGAATCCGCAGCGACAGCGAACGGGTCAAGGTGGTAAGGGGCCTGAAACAGCGGCGACTGCATAAGGCCTTCCTGCGCTACCACGATTCGCAGAACTGGCCCTTGCTGCGGCAGGCCCTGCAGCGCATGGGCAGGGCAGACCTCATCGGGAACGGCAAACGTCATCTTGTGCCGAACTGGCAACCGGGTAAGGGAAAGGTGGCGAAAACCGACTCCAAGAGGGAGAGCAGCAAGCGGCACCGATACGGAAATAAAGCCGGGACGACGAGGCAGAAGCAAGGCCCCAACAGGAACCGAACCGGTAACGGCAAACGACCTTGACAATCCGCTCGGAGAGCGAATCCAGCGCATCCGCGACTATCAGCATACCTGGGATCGAGGGGGACCTGAAATCAGCCCCGGATCCGACATCCGCCCATCCCGGCCTAACCTGGTTTATTGGCAGATATATCAATTAGATAATTCAGATATTACTGGACAAAACAAGACCCGCTAGGGAGTTGAAAATTGGTTCTGTCGGGACCATATTTATAGTAGGGACGGGTAGTTTATAGGAGGTAAATCATGAACATCACACGTTATGACCCATGGCGTACACTGGAAGACTGGCGCCAGGAATTTGACCGTGCGTTCCACCCGCTCCTGCATCGAGAAGACGATACCTCTCGCGTAGTGGGAGGCGAGTGGGCACCCGCGGTCGATATCAAGGAAGAGGATACAAGGTATGTTATCCGAGCCGATATTCCGGGTGTAAAACCTGAAGATATCGAAGTCACCATGGAGAATGGTGTCTTGACGATCCGTGGTGAACGCAAGTTTGAAGAGACGGAAGAGAGAGAGAATTTCAAACGCATCGAACGCTCTCATGGCGTCTTTTATCGTCGTTTCTCACTGCCGGACAACACCAATGCAGATGCTGTCGAGGCAACCGGCAAGGATGGCGTGATTGAGGTCATCATCCCCAAGACAGAGGGAAAACAGCCGAAACGCATCGAGGTGACCCATTGAGGCAGCGAGTCTTTATAAACGACGTTGCTTAAGAACCCTCTCCCGACCGAGAGGGTTTTTTATCTCCACTGTAGTTCCAGCGACGGTCTTCGGCAGGGAGCCGACAACTGGATCAGAAGCTGAAAATCAGGCCCAGATTGGTTTCAAATTGGGGAAAGGCATCACCCTCGATCTGGAGATTGCACCCGGCATCGCAGAATAGGGTTTCATTGGAGTCGATCAGGGTACTGTAGCCCCGCATCTCAAAACGGATACCGAGCCGCTCTGTGGGATACCACTTCAGGCCACCTCCAACACTGAGCGAGAAGCGGGTTTCGTCATCATAGCCCCTGTGAGAGGGGTTCATGATGGTCATGCCGAGACCACCGGTGATATAGGGGGTGATCTTCTCCTCGTGGTAGTTGAGGGTATGAACATCCACCGTGCCGCCGAGATGGACATAGTGTATATCCAGGCCGAAGGCGTTGTTGGGATCGGTGGTATCTGCCAGCGATGAATCCTGATGGCTGTAGAGAAACTCGTAGCGCGCCGAATCGGATGCGGCCTGGCTGATGGTAAAGCCCCAGTCCGTCGAGTTGTCGATATCCATACGGCTGTAGTCTGAATCGAACTCGAAGGAGCCGCCGAATCTATGCCCGGCGAAGGGGGCGAACTCCAGGTCGTTGCCGGCCAGCAGGCTCGATGAGCCTGCAGCCAAGATCAACCAAACTGTCAGAATAATGAGTCTGTGCATGACGACGCAATTCGCTTAACCAATCTACATGGGTAATTATTGTAAAGAACCGTGAAAATTACATGGCATCACATCACATCTTGGGCCTTGATAATCCCAAGAGCTTGTTTATAGAGTATATTTTTTTTCTGCCCTGATATCCTGGATGCTAGTGAGACGGCCTGTTTGAGAGGTAGTTCCGCCAATAACGTGATTAATATCTGTTCAACATCGACCACGACGCGCTCCTGGGATTTTTTTTCCTCCCCCCTGACGAGGATCACGAACTCCCCTTTGCGCTGATCGCTATCCTGCTGCAGATTGTCGATCAGCCGCTCAAGACTGCCCCTGAGGATGGTTTCATGCAGCTTGGTCAGCTCCCGTGCAACAACCCCTTCCCGCGCAGGGCCGAACGCCCGGCCCATATCTGAGAGTGAATCGACCACCCGGTGACTCGATTCATAAAACACCAGCGTCGAGGCCTCGTGGGATAGGTTTTGCAGCCAGGCGAGCCTCTGGCTGGCCTGTCGTGGGGGAAAACCGAGAAACAGAAACCGGTCGGTGGGAAGACCGGCGGCTGAAAGCGCGCAAATCAACGCACTGGCACCGGGTATGGGGACCACTCGCCCTCCCCTCTGTATCAACTCCCTTACCAGGGGGAATCCGGGATCACTGATCAGCGGTGTACCCGCGTCGGAGACCAGGGCGATCGACTCGCCGGCCTCCAGGGATTGCAGCAACTGCTTCAGCTGAGCATGCTCATTGTATTGATGGAAGGCACGCAGCGGCGTTTTGATACCGTAGTGTTTCAGCAGCGGACGGGTATGTCGTGTATCCTCGGCAGCGATGAGATCGACTCGCTGCAACGTCTCCAACGCACGCTGCGAAATATCTTCGAGATTGCCGATTGGTGTGGCAACAACGTAAAGTACGCCCTTTGACACGACTGTTCCTGATGTAGAATGAACACTTCATCCTGCCACAGATATCAAACCATGCAAATTGATCGACTCCTATTGCCGTTAGCTGTTGCACTGCTACTGGTGATTCAGGGCTGCGCCACAGCACCCGAGGTGACCAGCTACGAAGCCGTGGAATTGCCCCCGCAGGTACGACTGCAGATCGATCTCATGCTGGAGAGCGGCGATTTCGCAGCCGCCGCGGAGCGCCTGGAAACACTTGCCGCAGAGAGCACTTCGCCGCAACGCGAGTGGCTTTTGCTGGAAGCGGCAGAGTACTGGCTAAAGGCCGGCGACCAGGCAATGAGCCGTTCCCTGGTTGAACAGTTGCAGTCATTCGACAGCGACCCCGACTTCACCCTGAAATGGCGTATGCTGCGCACGGAGATTGCGGTATCGGAAGGCGATATCGAACAGGCGCTCGATCTGATGGAGCCTGCGCCAGGCGCGGACGCGCCGCTGATTCTGCGTCGTCACTACCACAGAAACATGGCGGAGATATTCCGCCTCTCGGGTAATCTGCTGGAAAGCACCCGCGAGCTCGATGTACTCGATCTGTTGTTCGAGGAAGATGAGGAGGCCCGCCTGGCGTCTCAGCTACTGCTGGTACAGACCCTGACCAGCATGACCGACACCGCGCTCAGTATGCTGCAGCCGCCGCCCCCCTCTACCCTGATCGGCTGGATGGAACTGGCCAAGATCATCAAACTGCCGCTCACCGATCCTACTGAGCTGAGCAGCATGCTGGCTGCATGGCGAGAGCGATTTCCAGAACACCCTGCACTGCAGTCCCTGCTCGCCGGCTATCTGCAACAGCAGGGATTGAACAGTGAAGACCATATTGCCGTGATGCTTCCCCGCAGCGGGCCCTATGCCAAGGTGGCGACAGCGGTTCGGGATGGATTGATGGCGGCCTGGTATCAGCAGCCCGCGGCACAACGTCCCAGCCTGCAGTTCTATGACAGCAGTGAACTGAAGGATGTCCTGCATATCTATCAGCAGGCGATTCTCCAGGGGGCGAAAATGGTCATCGGCCCCCTCAACAAGGATGCGGTCAGAATGTTGTTGGGCCTGGAGTATCTTGATCACCCCATATTGGCGCTGAATCAGGTTGACGATGCTGAACTCACCCACCCGAATCTATTTCAATTCGGACTCGCCCCGGAGGATGAGGCACGGCAGATTGCGGAGCGTGCCTGGCTCGAAGGTCACAGGACAGCCTTGATTTTGACCCCGACTGGCCAGTGGGGAGAGCGTATCGCCAACAGCTTCCGTGAACGCTGGGCCACTTTGGGCGGACAGGTGATGGAACAGCAACAGTACAACGCCAGCGAAAACGACTTCTCCGTGCCGATTCGCATGCTGCTCAACATCAACGAGAGCGAAGCCAGGAGCCATGCCTTGCAGAAACTGCTGGGGCGTCAGCTGGAGTCTGAATCCCGCCCCCGGAATGATGCCGACTTCATTTTTCTCGGCGCCCGACCGCAGAAGGCGAGGCAGCTGCGGCCGCAGCTCAGGTTCTTCCATGCGGGGAATCTGCCGATCCTCTCCACCTCCCATATCTACACCGGCGTGGCGCAGAAGGAGCTGGACCGGGATCTGGGTAAAATCAGTTTTGTCGACACACCCTGGTTGTTTGAAGAGAGCCAGGGGGGAGGACCGCTGTCGCGAAACAACCTGGAAAGACTGATACCCGGCGTCAAGGGGCGCTACGCTCGACTCTATGCAATGGGCATTGACAGTTACAACCTGCTGACTCAACTCCAACATATGCAGGACCAGCCGGGCCGTATGTTCAGCGGCAAGAGCGGCACTCTCTACCTGGATGAGAGAAACCGCATCCACAGACTTCTTGCCTGGGCGGATATGGAGAGCGGCGTGGCGAAGATAAGCGGCTATGCCCCACGCTTGGGTCGATTCGGCAACAGCGGGCAGACAACTTTTGATCCACAGCCGGAAGAGTATCCACCACAGCCTGACCCCGGTCTGCCGCCGCTAACCGACCACAAATTAACCCCGGCGGGCCAACGGCGATGATCGCCAGGCATCTGGAGTTTGGACAACAGGCGGAGCAACAGGCACTTGACTTCCTGCAGCGTCGGGGACTCAAACTGCTGCAGCGAAACTTTCGCTGCAAGACGGGTGAGATCGATCTGGTGATGAGAGAGGCAGAGACCCTGGTCTTTGTCGAGGTTCGCTATCGGCAGACAAACGATTACGGCCGCGCCCTGGAGACGGTGACGGCGAGCAAACAGCGCAAGCTGCTCGCCACCGCGAATCGTTATCTTCAGATGAAACGACTGGACAGTGCCTGTCGTTTTGACATCATCGCTCTCAATGGTTCGGGATCCACACCCATAGAGTGGATAAAAAATGCGATTCAGGTCGCCTGGTAGCAAAACGTCACGAAGCCAAGGTGCTGTGAGATAGATGTCCAACACAAAGCGAATACAGATGCTCTTCAATCAGAGTATCCAGACCAAGATTGATGCACTACCGCTGCTGACGCAGGCCATCGCCGACGCTGCTGAACTGATTTTCAATCGCCTGCTCGATGGCAATAAAGTGCTCAGTTGCGGCAATGGTGGTTCGGCGGGCGATGCCCAACATTTCTCGTCCGAGATGCTCAACCGTTATGAACGGGATCGTCCGGGACTACCCGCCATCGCCCTTACCACAGACAGTTCCACTGTTACCTCGATCGCCAACGATACCGATTTCTCCACCGTATTTGCACGCCAGATCGAGGCCCTGGGTCAGCCAAACGATCTGCTGCTGGCGATCTCCACCAGCGGCAATTCGGCGAATGTCAACCGTGCTGTCGAATCGGCCCATGAACGGGACATGAACGTCGTTGCGCTGACCGGTCGTGACGGCGGCGAAATGGTGAAACTCCTGGCGGAAGAGGATGTCGAAATTCGCGTCCCATCGGATATCACCGCACGTATACAAGAGACCCATCTATTGATTATCCATTGCCTCTGTGACCTTGTGGACCATCAATTACTCGGTAGCTAGTCTATGAGGCGAGATTAACATTTTGGTTTATTACTATCTGAGGAAGGTCATGCAACAAAATTTCGCATCACTGCTTGCTCTCTGCATCACCGTATTGATTCTGCAAGGCTGTGCCGCGGCCGTTGTGGGGGGAGCGGCCGCCACCGCAACGGTCGCCCACGACAGACGCACCACGGGAACCATTGTCGAGGACCAGAGTATCGAGCTCAAGGCCTATGACCTGATGAGCAAGGACCCCAAATTCAAGCAGCAAAGCAGCATCCACGTAACCAGCTACAATATGGTCGTACTGCTGACCGGGCAGGCAGCCGATGAATCCTTGCGCAGCAAAGCCGAGCAGCTGGCAGCAAATATCGACCGGGTGCGCAGGGTGGTGAACGAAATCGAGATCGGCAGCACCTCGACCCTGGTTGAAAACAGCCGCGACGTCGCCCTCACCACCGAGGTCAAGGTCAGGCTCGCGAAGATCAAGCTACCCGATTTTGACCCCTTGAGGGTGAAAGTGGTGACTGAAAGGGGTGCGGTGTTTCTCTTGGGATTGATTACCAAGCAGGAAGCGGATGCGGTTACCGACGTAGTTCGTCATATCAGCGGCGTTCGCCGCGTCGTCCGTGTCTTTGAGTATATCTGAACCTTGAACTCCCAGCTCGATAAGCGCCTGATCAGGCAATTCAAGGCGATTGTCGGCGATCAGGGGGTGTTTACCGATCCCGCCGATTGCCTGCCCTACGGCTACGACAACAGCCGTCTTCAGGCCACCCCGGAAGCGGTGTTGTTTGCCACAGAGCATGATCAGGTTGCGGCGATCGCGCGAATCTGCCATCAGCAGCGGATACCGTTGATCACCCGCGGCAAGGGAACCGGAACAACCGGCGCCACCGTGCCCCAGCAGGGTGGGATCGTACTCTCCCTTGAACGCATGAACCGTATCCTCGAGATCGATGCGGACAATCGGATAGTGAGAGTCGAGCCGGGCGTTACCAACAAGGCGCTCCAGGATAGCGTGGGCAGACAGGGCTTCTTCTGGCCGCCGGATCCTTCCAGTGCGGCGGTATGTACCATTGGCGGAAATCTCGCCTACAACTCGGCAGGGCCGCGAGCCGTAAAGTACGGCACCCCCCGCGAGAATACCCTCGGCCTGAAAGCGGTGACCGGTAGCGGCGATACCATCACTACCGGAGTCAGGACAACCAAGGGAGTCGTCGGTTACGACCTCACCCGCCTCTTGATCGGTTCGGAAGGTACCCTGGCGATCATTACCGAGGCGATACTCAAGCTTACCCCCAAACCACAAACCAAACGAACCCTGCAGGCCAGTTACAGGGATATCAACAGTGCGGCAAACGCCGTCTCATCGATCATGCGCCAAGCTGTCATACCCTGTGCGCTGGAGTTCATGGATGGTACCGCGCTGGATATGATCAGGGACTTTTCCGATCTGCAGCTCGACAGCCGTGTCGGCGCACTGCTGATGATTGAGGTTGACGGCTCTGAACTGAGCATCAAGCAGGATGCCGCCGCCTTGGCCGGTGCAGCAAGAGTGGATGGTCTGGTGGAGATACATACGGCCGAAACCGAGCAAGAGATTGCACGGCTCTGGAAAACCCGCAAGGCGCTCTCCCCGGCTTTGAGGAACATCGCACCAAAGAAGATCAACGAGGATGTGGTGGTACCGGTCTCCCAGATCCCCAAACTGATCGAGTCCCTGCAAAACCTCTCCCGGGAGAGCGGCATCACCATCGTCAACTTTGGTCATGCAGGCAACGGGAACATCCATGTCAACCTGCTCCTGAATCCCGACGATCCGAAGCAGGTAGAGGCTGGTGAGTACTGTCTCAAATCGCTGTTCGAACTGGTGTTGAGCCTGGGTGGAACCCTGTCGGGCGAACACGGAATCGGGGTGGTCAAGCGCCAGTTTGTGGAACAGGAGATCGATGCGGTCTCGTTGCATCTCATGCATGCCATTAAACGGCAATTCGATCCCCATCTGATCCTCAATCCCGGCATCGGATTCCCCGACCAAGATCGTGCCCAGGTGGCAAAAAAAACACCCTCCGCATAGAACGGAGAGTGCTACCCAATGTAGAGGAAATACCCTTTGTTCAAGAAATCTCTGATCAATTCAGCGGTTCCCTAAAGGTTTGCGGCCTGCGCACGGCAAAGTTGAACGCATGACACGCCGCCAAGGTTCAAGCAGTTGGCATCGACTCAGGCATCCGCACCAACCCGGTGCGAATACTGCCAAGAGCAACTGCTCGATGGTGGAATAGTAACCATTGCCCAGGGGCACCGCAGTGAAATATTCACGCTGCGGGTGTGTAGTGTTTGGCAAAATCGTGAACAGATGATACCGGCCTTGTCACCTTACAGGCATCCGGGAAAACAGGTTAAGAGACGCCGCTTCAATAGCGAGCTGGTAACTGCTTGTTGATCGTGAATTGGTTGGAGCTTGTCGTGATGTAGCCACCTTTCACAAGGTCCTTGAAGATGCGGCACACCATCTCCCTCGATGCACCAATCCGGTTTGCAAGCTCCTGCTGGGTTACGTGTCCTTCGATAACCAGCAGACCGTCACGCTCGGTAGCCAGGCTCATCAGGGTCTTGCTCAACCGTCCATAGACATCCGAAAGCGCCAGGCTTTTGACTTCATCGGTCAAGGTTCTCACCCTCTGCACCAAATCTTTCAACAGGTGAATTGCGATATCGGGATTGTTTTTCAACACCTGATGAAAGGCCTGCTTGGACATAATAGCCATGGTGGACTTGACCATGGTCATGATCGAAGCGGATCGCTTGTAGTCATCGATCAGCGAGAGTTCGCCGAAATACTCTCCCGACTCCTGGTAGTTGATGATCGCCTCCTTGCCGTTTTCATCGTTCAGATAGACTTTCACCCTGCCGCTGAGAATGACATAGAGTGAATCGCTATTATCCCCTTCGGAAAGGATGATGGTGTTCCTCGGATAGGTCCGGCGGACCATCCGCTGTTCGATCAGCGCAATGTCGCTAGGCGACATGCCGGCGAAAATGGAGACGTTCTCAATCATAAGCGTATTATATACTCTCAAATAAAAAACGGTTGGAGCCAGTTAGCGATCCGACGTCCCGGCTTTCAACGCTTTACCGTGCGCACTATCATTGCATGATTGATGATCAAGGTGCACATTGAGAAACAACTTATAAAACTTTAACAGAAAAAATGCCATCTAACAGGTTGAATTCGATAAAGACCGTTAGCGATACACCGATGTCGTCCCAAACCTGCCGCAGGAAGCCCGATGAACTATGAGGCAATCCTTCGTAGCGCAGGCCTCGGTGTCGTCATCGGCCTTTGCGGAGTTGTGATCAATTTCTCGCCAGGCAGCGCTGCCTGGGAAGAGAATATCGGCCTCAGTCTGTTGTTTGAATTGCGCGGTCACCGACCCCCACCGTCACAGGTTGTCATCGTTTCGATAAACGGCGAGACCGCCGAACAGCTCGGACTGGGCGAAGAGATACCACACTGGCCCAGATCGATTCATGCCAGACTGATCGATCGCCTGAAGGAGGCGGAGGCCGCTGTCATCGCCTTCGATATCTTTTTTAAGAAAGCACGCCCTCCCGGGTCCAACGAATCCATGGTCCGGGCCATCCGCGGCGCAGGCAATGTACTGCTCGTGGCCTACCTGCAGCAGCAACGCATCCTCGACGGCCAAACCCATGTCGACATCGAAAGATTGATACCTCCGACAGAACAACTGGCCGAGGCTGCATTGGGCATCGCACCCTTCGTCCTGCCGAAAATACCGGTCAGGGTCAGTAGATTCTGGACTTTTACGGGTGAAAACAGACTGATGTCCCTGCCGGCAGCGGCCCTGCAGCTGGCCGCGGACCCCGACGGCAGTCGCCTGCAAAATTTGCTCCTGTCCATAGGTGAACAACCTAGCCTGTCAGGTGATTGGCAATCGCAACTCCATACGGCACGAGAAATTTTCAACGACAGCTCGCTGCAGACGCGTCTGCAGGAGGCCTTCGCGGCCGGTGAACCGGCATCGCTCACCCCGCCACAGCGAAGCCTGCTAAGGTCTCTGCTGGCGCTCTATGCCGGTCATGCATACCCCTATATCAACTTCTACGGTCCACCTGGAACCATACCGACGATTCCGATTGACGAGGTTATCGAGGCCCCTCCCGGGAAGCTCGACAATCTCAAGGATAAGGTTGTTTTCATCGGTTACGCCGGCACCTATCAACCGAAACAGAAGGATGGGTTCTACACCGTATACTCGCAGCCCAATGGCCTCGATTTAAGCGGCGTCGAGATCGCCGCCACGGCATTTGCCAACCTGCTGGCTGCTGAAACCCTCTCTCCCCTTAGCCGTAGCAGCCTGACCATGCTCCTGCTCGGTTACGGATTGGCGATCACCCTGTTATTCCGCTGGCTTCCCGGGATGCGAAGCATCCTTATGGGTTTGGTCATCTCTCTTCTCTATCTGTTCCTGGTCTATAGCCTTTTCAAACAACAGAATCTTTGGCTTCCTTGGTTTGTTCCAGTTGCACTGCAAACCCCGTTTGCCCTTATTCTGAGCCAGACCTGGCACTATCGGCAGATGCGAAGCAGCCGGGAACGGCTGCGGGAGCTGTTTGGATACTACCTGCCAGGCGACGTCATCGACCAATTGGCGCAACACAAAAAAGAACCGATGACAGACAGCAGCACGGCCTTCGGCGTCTGCTTGGCAACCGACGCCCAGAGCTACACGAAATTCGCGGAAAGCATCGATCCCGTTGAACTGCAAAGCTATCTTAATCGCTATTACGAGATCCTGTTTAAACCGGTTAGAGCAAGGAACGGTGTGGTATCGGATGTGGTCGGCGACGCGATGCTGGCTATCTGGCCCTCCACCGAACCGGACCATAAACTGCACCAAATGGCCTGTGAGGCGGGGTTGGCGATCAATCGGTCACTCCAACAATCCGACCTGGAACCTAAATTGTTTACCCGCATAGGCCTGCATGCCGGGGAATTGGTGATGAGCCATGTCGGCGCCATTGACCATTTTGAATACAGGGCAGTTGGCGACATGGTAAACACAACGTCGCGAATCGAAAATCTCAACAAGCTGCTGGGTACAACGATGCTAGCGTCGAGTGCAGTGGTGGATGGACTCAAAGGCATTGAAACCCGTGAAGTGGGGCAATTCGTTGTTGCCGGTAAACAGCTGCCGATCACAATCTATGAAGTCGCCGCGATGAGTGATGAAGTATCACCAGGGCTGCGGCGGCTGCATGCGGATTTTGCCGATGCCCTGGCAGAATGGATGCGCGGCGACCGGGAGTCATCCTATGAAAAGTTCAAGCGCATCCTGGCCGAACATCCCGATGACGGTCCGACTCAGTACTATGTAGAGCAATACCGCGAGCGCAGGAAATCCCGAAAAAACCTGGTTTAAACGCCAGGGGCCTGGTTCTCAATGCAGCCAGCCACCCTGCCGACCGTTGTCGGAATTTGTCCAATAAAGTCTGCCGTTCCATGAACAATCACTGTCCCCATCCGCTTCCTTTACTACCGCTGCAGGGGGGGTATTCCGTTCTCTATCCAGCTCGACGACGACATTTTCATATCCTGCGACCAGGAGGATATTTGCAGCCATGATACCTCGGCGATATGACGAAGCTATGAGGCGGATAGAGCTGTTCCTGTTCAATCCCTGCTCCATTAACAGTTCGTTGACCGAGAGCAGGAATAGGTTGTTTACCGGATTGCTGTAGGCTCTATAGAGTTCGCTCCACTCATCCAAATCGCCACCCCTGTAGGGAATATGCGCATCGACATTATGCAGAGATCCCAACAACAATACCTCGACACTGCTACGCATATCGATGGATACCAGCCTGTTACTCGATTTCCACATGTTTTTGGCCTCCGACCACTACCTCGCGCCATGCCCGGTCAACACCACGGGTATGGTTTGAAAAATGATAAGAATATCCAGCCACAGGCTGTTTCGACGTATATAGTTGAGGTCGTAATAGAGTTTGTTAGCCGCGTCTTCGACAGTCTCGCCATAAGGGTAACGCACCTGCGCCCAACCGGTGATACCGGGTTTCACTTGATGCCTTAGTGCATAGCCATCGATCTGTTTCTGAAAACTGGAGACAAACTCCGGTCTCTCCGGACGAGGCCCGACCAGACTCATCTCGCCCTTGAGAACATTGAGTAGCTGCGGCAGCTCGTCGATTCTGGTGGAACGGATAAAACGACCGATAGCTGTGACTCTGGAATCGTTGACGCTCGCCATCTGCGGCCCCGACTTCTCCGCATCAACCCGCATGCTTCTGAATTTCAACACATAGAACTCCTTGCCTTTAAGGCCGACGCGGAGCTGCCGGTAGAAGACAGGATCGCGCCCCAGAGTACTGACCCATATCAAGGCCATTGTGCTCAGCATGACAGGGGATGCGATCAGCAGAATCAACAGACTCATGATGATATCGAACTGCCTTTTACCGAATATCTCATGAGATGACTGTTTGGAAACGACCAGCTGGTTGAATACCAGAGCCCCCCTGATCGATGCTGTCGGATTGATCACACCCAGCGAATCGGATGTGCTGATCTGGTCCAGGTGATAATCGTTTTGGTAGTCTCGGGAAGTAGACGTATGACCTCTGCTCATAGTTGCTATCCTCTCTCCGCTATTTTTTTATGTTTCTGTTCCCTGCTTCAGCGGTACAGCTGACGCCGGGATTATGTCGCCCGCAGCACCATCTTTTGATAACTGCAGCTACGACTCTGTATGGGTTTATGATTTCAGATCCCGGCCCTTTTGATGTATCGAATGGCGCACTCTGGATGTGTGACATATTCACTTGTCACGACCATTGATCCTCGATTGAATTGGACGGAGTGTCCGTAGTTCAGTGGGTCGTCAAGCCTGGAACAACCGGCGGGGGTCTCACTGCAATCCGGCTTCGACAATGGATGACGGCAGGTACCCAGGATTGGGTGTCATCCCGGCGCTCGGATCCTCAGCCGTCGTGAACAGGGAGACCAGTTCCTGCTGTGAGTCGATGCTGATCTGCGAATCCACCTGGTTACCGAACACCGGGGTAAATCCATCATCCATATCGGGTACATGGTTCCATGAGAGTACGGCCCTGAGTTTTGGCTGCACACCCTCATTCAACAGGCGGTTGTAGCGGCCGGCATCGAAATGGCAGGAGACAAGGTGGTAGCTGGGGAGTGTACGCTTTATCCCCTCGTCGATATTGTCGCACACCCTGAAATGGCTCAGGCCCACCGCCTGCATCTCCATTCCATCACGCCAATCGACAAAAAACCTGACATACTCGATTGAGCCATGTTTGCGCAAAATCCCGCTGTAGCCATCTGCCTGTCGAATGCCGACCACCGCCATCAGACTGGATGCGTTTGGATTGAATACCGCGCAAAGCAACTCTTCCCAGTGGGTAACCGTCGTGTATCTTCTGGCATACCGCACGACTTCGCTGGGCGCCAATTTCGCTGCGAACAGGTGAGCCAGGAGTATGTTTCTCGTCAGCATCAGCTCATTCAGGCTGTGATCATTGGAGCTGTTGCCCCTCCCCTCGTAATCCATCTGCCGATCCTCAATCAGGCTTTCCTTCCCCTCGTACTATTCCATCTCTCCGCCATCGGTCCCTATGACAAGAAACCACCTGGGGTGTGACTTTTTCACTTGACAACCGCCTCTCGGACCCATCAATCCCTCGAAAAACAAACGGGAGGACCCTCCTTTCAGCTCCAAAGACTGAGATTTAGGCAGAAACCAGGTGCTGAAAAAGTTGACCCGCCTTGGTCAGCTATCTCATACCTGCGGCGATTTTGCATTTCGCCTTGCCGGGGGGCATCTCTCCAGCAGCCAGGAGCGGATAGGGATGCGGCGCGGGGCGAAACACATCATCGGACTTTTTCTGCTCACCATCGCAACGGCGGTCCTGTTTCAGGGACAACTCTTTCTCCTCGCCGCCATCGGCCTGATGACCGGACTCTCCTACCTGCAGTTTTTCGGCTATTTTCTCAAATAGACCCTTATCCCAAGCCAACAGAAAATCACCACAACCGAATCACCCGATTTCTCCCTGGTGGTTGAGTGTCGACAACCCTTCGATGTGTTCCTGCGGGTCGCCAGATCGGAATGGGATACCCTGCTGGTACTCTGCGGTGTTATCCTCTGCGTCAGCGGCATCGGCGGCAGCCTGGTGTCGATAGGATCGGCGGCCGGGGTTGCCTTCATGGGTCGGGTGCAGGGTCGATATACCTTTTTTTCACACCTCCGCTGGACCCCGGTAATCGCCCTGGGTTTCATCGTCAGTGTCGCTCTCCACATCTGGTTGAACGCCGGCCTGTTTTGAGGAATTGGGTCTGTTCACATTCTCAAGCAATGCCAAAAACTCACGATTTTTCAGCAACTTTCATATTTTTCATAGCCTCACCCCCATGCCTGGACATGATGGGTAATCAGAAAAATTTAACCGCCCATTAGCAAAATCCTGTTGCAGAAATTTGGTAACACAGGCATTTCATAGTCGCTGGAAATCGGACTTCCCCGTGTTATAGTTGGCACCAATTTTTTACTCAAAACCCGGTCCGGAGAGAATAAAACAGCCTCACCTAAGGCCAAACCGGACAAAACAATATAACGAATTAGATTGAGGGAGAAGCACATGTCCAAAAAGCATCCTGTGGTCGCCGTAACCGGCTCATCAGGCGCCGGCACCACCACGGTCAAGCGCGCCTTCGAACATATCTTCTATCGCGACGGTATCAAGTCCGCCGTGGTTGAGGGTGACAGCTTCCACCGTTATACACGGGTGGAAATGCGGGAAAAAATGGCTCAAGGCCTGAGCCATTTCGGCCCCGAGGCAAACCGTTTCGACAAGATTGCAGAACTGTTCAAAACCTACGGCGAAACCGGCGGCGGACAAAAACGCTACTATCTGCACAGCCCGGAGGAGGCGGCTGAGCACAATGCCCGACTCGGTTGCGACCATCAGCCCGGTGAATTCACGCCCTGGGAAACCATTGATGAGGGTACAGATCTGCTCTTCTATGAAGGTCTGCATGGCATGGTGGTGGATGGCGAGGTGGATGTCGCCAAGTATGTGGATCTGGGCGTCGGCGTGGTACCTATCGTCAACCTGGAATGGATCCAGAAGATCTTCCGCGACAATGCAGAGCGTGGTTACAGTGAAGAGGCAATCGTCGACACCATCATGCGGCGCATGCCCGACTACATCAATCACATAACACCGCAGTTCTCCCGGACCGACATCAACTTCCAACGGGTGCCGACGGTCGATACCTCCAACCCCTTCATCGCCCATGATATCCCGACTCCGGACGAAAGCTTCGTCGTGATCCGTTTCAGCGATCCGAGGAAGTTCGATACCGACTTCCCCTTCCTGCTGTCGATGATCGATGGCTCCTTCATGTCTCGCCGCAACAGCATCGTCGTCCCCGGCGGCAAGATGGGATTTGCCATGGAGATCATTCTGCAACCCATCATCGAACGCATGATGGATGCCCGCAACGTCTAAGATGAGCGGCCGCATGGCCCTTTTGGCTATGCGGCCAGAACTGCCCTCGGAACCGTCTTTCCCGGAATCCAGACCCGAATCCGGGTTAATCGTACTTGCTGTCCTTCCACTGCCGCAGTGCGGTGAAGACCTCGCGGGGCGTGGTCAGACTTCGGCCTGAGGCAATTTCCGCCGCCTTCACGACCCTACCTTCTGCGGTACGCAAGAAGGGGTTGGTCAGCAGCTCCTCGCTGAGGAGTGAGGGTACCGTCGGCGCACCCGCTTCCCGCTTTTCCCGCTCCCGCCTGATACGACTGGCCAGATCGCTGTTCTCCGGCTCGACCCACTGGGCAAAACCCAGGTTGGCGAGGGTGTACTCGTGGGCGCAGTAGACCCGGGTATCGCCCGGCAGCACGGCGATGCGCAGCAGCGAATCCGACAGCTGTTCGAAGGTGCCCCCGAAGACCCGTCCACAACCGGCGGCAAACAGGGTATCGCCGCAGAATAGCGCCCCCTCGCCAAAATAGGCGATATGTCCCGCCGTGTGACCCGGCACCTCCAACACCTGAAAGTCGGCCTGCAGACCGGCGATATGCGGCCTCTCACCCTCCCTCAGGGGATGGGTCACTCCGCGTATGGATTCGTTTGCCGGACCATAGACCGCGACCTGCGGAAAGGCTTGCCGCAGTTCAGCAATCCCGCCCACGTGATCATAGTGGTGGTGCGTGATGAGGATTGCACTGAGACTGCAGCCGTTCTCCCGCAACCATTCCAGCACCGGGACCTCATCTCCCGGATCCACCGCGACCGCCTCGGATGAGGCGGGATTTTTCACCATCCAGATATAGTTGTCATCAAAGGCATTGACGCCTGAAATCTCTATCATCCTGCCACCACCAGGCAAAATACCAGATTACGGATCCGCTCAGACCACCTGCAGCTTCGTCTCTCTGTTGACGCGCTCAATGGCCGCAACAATGCCATCGAAATCGAGTCCGGCCTCGGCAAGCTGCTCCTGGTGACTGGCATGATCCAGATAGCGATCGGGGAGCCCAAGATTGAGCACCCTCATCTGCTGGCCGGAGGCAGTCAGATACTCATTGACCGCGGAGCCCGCCCCCCCCATCACCACATTCTCCTCCAGGGTGACCAGGATCTGATGGCTGGCTGCCAGTTGATCGATCAGTTTGCTATCCAGGGGCTTGATAAAACGCATGTTGGCCAGGCTTGCACCCATATGGTCGGCGACCCGGTGCGCCGTCGCCAGCAGACTGCCGAATACCAGAATTGCCACATCACTGCCCTTGCGCCGCAGTTCCCCTTCGCCGATCGGCAGCGGGGCTCGAACAGAGGCATCCACATCGACGCCGGGACCGCTCCCCCGGGGGTATCGCACCAAGGCGGGTCCCTGATGGTCATAGGCAGTCTGCAATAGACGATGGCACTCCTGCTCGTCGCCCGGCGCCATTATCACCATATTGGGGATCAAGCGGGCGTAACTCAGGTCAAAGCTTCCCGCATGGGTCGCTCCATCCGCACCCACCTGTCCCGCCCGGTCCACGGCGAGGGTGACGTCGAGATTCTGCAGCGAAACGTCGTGGATCAGCTGGTCATAGGCGCGCTGGAGAAATGTCGAATAGATCGCCACCACCGGCTTCGTCCCCTCGCAGGCCAAGCCGGCGGCAAATGTAAGCGCATGTTGCTCCGCGATACCGACATCGAAATAGCGTCCGGGATAGCGTTTGGCGTACTCCACCATACCCGAACCCTCACACATGGCCGGGGTGATGGCCACCAGCCGCTCATCCTCAGCGGCGGTGGCGCAGAGCCAGTCGCTGAATACCTGGGTATAGGACTTGCCGGCGCTGCTCTTCTCCATCTTCCCGGTGTCGGGATCGAAGGGAGTTACCCCATGGTAGACACAGGGATCCCGCTCCGCATGGCTATAACCCCGCCCTTTTTGGGTAACCACATGGAGCAGCCTGGGGCCGGTCATATTGCGCATGTTCTGCAGGGTCGCGACCAGGGTATCGAAATCGTGGCCGTCGATGGGGCCGATGTAGTTGAAACCCATCTCCTCAAACAGGGTTCCCGGCATCACCATTCCTTTCATGTGCTCTTCCGCCCTGCCGACCAGATCGCTGACCTGATGCGGAAGATGGCTCAGCGCGGTCTTGCCCCCTTCACGCATGCTGGTATAGACCTTGCCGGAGAGCAGACGCGCCAGGTGGTTGCTGAAGCCGCCGACCGGTTTTGAAATGGACATATCGTTGTCATTGAGGATCACCAGCAGGTCCTGGTCCAGGGCACCCGCCTGATTGAGGGCCTCGAAGGCCATCCCCGCCCCCATGGCGCCATCCCCGATAATCGCCACCACGTTGCGCTTCTCTCCCTTCTGTTTTGCCGCCACGGCCATGCCGAGGGCGGCGCCGATGGAGGTGCTGGAGTGGCCGGTACCGAAGGTGTCATATTCACTTTCACTGCGCTTCGGAAACCCTGAGAGGCCACCTTTCTGCCGCAGGGTGGCCATCCGTTCCCATCTTCCGGTGAGGATCTTGTGCGGATAGGCCTGGTGTCCAACATCCCAGACCAAGCGGTCGTAGGGGGTATTGAAGACATAGTGGAGGGCGATGGTCAGCTCCACCACGCCAAGACCGGCCGCCAGGTGCCCCCCGGTCTGGGATACGGATTCGATGAGAAACCGCCGCATCTCGGCGGCCAGCGGCCTCAGCTTCGCCTGGTCCAGTTGGCGCAACTCCCGAGGCAGTTTGACTTTGCTGAGGATGGGATAACCCTCGAGGCTGTTTGGGCTATGGTCTGAGCCGCCCTGGTCTGACATGGTTTGGAGATCTCGTAAATGTAGTAAAAGTCATTGGCCAAGAATTAACTATGACAGCTTTGGAACTGAATCGTTGATTCTAGCGCAACCGCCAATTCTGTGCATATTTAAGCACAGCCCATTCCAACCCGGCGTACCCTGGGCCGCTGCGACTAAGCGGCTGGCAATAGGGGAAATTCGACTTCTGATCCAGGACCGGCATGCTCAGATAGGCGCCTCCCTGATATGTTGGGCCTCAGCCATGACAAAATCGTGAAACGCCTTGGCTGGCGGGGAGAGACGCTTGGTTTTTCGATAGACCATGTACCAGTGGCGCAGGATGGGAAAACCCTCGATATCGAGAATGACCAGACGACCTGTCTCGACCTCGAGTTCGATCGTGTGCGTGGAGACCACCCCCAGCCCCATGCCCGCCCGTACTGCCTGCTTGATGGCCTCGTTTCTGGTCATCTGCATCCCGGTGCGGATGGTGATTCCCTGTTCTTTGAAATAGCGCTCCATGGCCAGCCTTGTCCCCGATCCCGCCTCGCGCATGATAAAAATCTCCTCTTCCAGGCGGTGCATGGGGATCTGCCGCCGCTTCTCCAATGGGTGCCCGGGCGGCGCGATGACGACCAAGGGATTGTCCATGAACGGTTCATAGATCAGATCGATATCCTCCGGGGGGAGACCCATCAGCACGATATCGATCTCATTGTTCTTCAGCAGGCCCATCAAGCGTTCGCGGTTGGTGACATCGAGACTCAAATCGATCCCCGGGTATTGACGACTGAAGCCGGCAAGCAATCTCGGTGCAAAATAGTTGACCGTACTTGCCACGGCAATATTGATATGGCCGGTATCCAGTCCCTTCATGGCATCCAGGACCTCCTCCATCTCCTCGAATGTCTGGAAGATGGTCCGTACATACTGGTACATCTCTTTGCCCGCCTCGGTGAGCTGAATCTTCTTGCCGGCATGTTCAAACAGGGGAAGACCCACAGACTCCTCGAGTTGCTTGACCTGCATCGAAACCGCCGGCTGGCTGAGATGGAGCTCCCGTGCCGCGCGGGTATAGTTCAAGTGGCTGGCCACGGTGGTGAAGACCCTCATCTGCCTCAAAGTAGTATGCATGGATGACGTTCTCCCATTGCTCATTCGCTCAGCTGCCGCTCTGTCGGGGCGTCAAATGACTGTGCCGATTCCAGGCCTGCGGCCGAATAACTGAATTATCAGAAAATTTTTCCGTCTTGGCTACATGGTATAAGTTTTTCCTTATGATTCCAATTAAAAGTTCTGACTTCACATAAGCGCATTCCCCCCTATACTAGCTGCACCTTGTTTAAGGTTATTTAGACAAAGATTTTTTTACTGACAGCATGGAATGTTATTTCCACAAGCTGAATTTCAAGGCAACGCAATCCCAAATCTGGAGGAATCGCTAACATGGCCAAGAAATATGATGCGGGCGTAAAAGAGTACCGCGAAACATACTGGATGCCGGAATACACCCCGGCCGATACTGATATCCTGGCGTGCTTCAAGGTTGTCCCGCAGCCTGGTGTACCCCGTGAAGAGGCCGCAGCCGCTGTTGCCGCCGAGTCTTCCACCGGTACCTGGACCACCGTTTGGACCGATCTGCTGACCGACCTCGACTACTACAAGGGTCGTGCCTACGCCATCGAAGACGTCCCCGGTGACGATACCTGCTTCTACGCCTTCATCGCCTATCCGATCGATCTGTTCGAGGAAGGCTCCGTAGTCAACGTATTCACCTCCCTGGTCGGTAACGTATTCGGCTTCAAGGCCGTTCGTGCCCTGCGTCTGGAAGACGTGCGCTTCCCGCTGGCCTACGTCATGACCTGTAATGGTCCTCCTCACGGCATCCAGTCCGAGCGTGACAAGATGAACAAGTACGGTCGTCCGCTGCTGGGTTGTACCATCAAGCCTAAGCTGGGCCTCTCCGCCAAGAACTACGGTCGTGCCTGTTACGAAGGTCTGCGCGGCGGTCTCGACTTCACCAAGGACGACGAGAACGTCAACTCTCAGCCTTTCATGCGCTGGCGTGAGCGCTTCAACTACGTTGTTGAAGCCATCCACAAAGCGGAAGCTGAGACCGGTGAGCGCAAGGGTCACTACCTGAACGTTACCGCGCCGACCCCTGAAGAGATGTACAAGCGAGCCGAGTACGCCAAAGAGCTGGGCGCGCCGATCATCATGCATGACTACCTAACCGGCGGTTTCACCGCCAACACCGGTCTGGCGCAATGGTGCCGCGACAACGGCATGCTGCTGCACATCCATCGTGCGATGCACGCGGTACTCGACCGTAACCCCCATCACGGTATCCACTTCCGTGTACTGACCAAGGCGCTGCGTCTCTCCGGTGGTGATCACCTCCACTCCGGTACCGTTGTCGGTAAGCTGGAAGGCGACCGTGACGCTACACTGGGCTGGATCGACATCATGCGTGACAGCTACATCAAGGAAGACCGTTCACGCGGTATCTTCTTCGATCAGGACTGGGGCTCCATGCCCGGCGTTCTGCCTGTTGCTTCCGGTGGTATCCACGTTTGGCACATGCCTGCGCTGGTCAGCATCTTCGGTGACGACTCCGTACTGCAGTTCGGTGGTGGTACCCTGGGTCATCCCTGGGGCAACGCTGCTGGCGCGGCTGCTAACCGTGTTGCGGTTGAGGCCTGTGTTGAAGCTCGTAACCAGGGTCGTGAGCTGGAGAAGGAAGGTAAGGACATCCTCACCAATGCCGCTGCTTCCAGCCCTGAGCTGAAGGCCGCTATGGAAACCTGGAAAGAGATCAAATTCGAATTCGACACCGTCGACAAGCTGGACGTCTCTCACAAGTAATGCCAGTCAGCTGATGATCGGTTAACCCCGATCATCAGCGATACGACTCAATCAAATTCGAAATTTAGAGGAATAAACCAATGAGTGAAATGCAAGACTATCAATCCAGTCTTACTGATACTGCCAGCCGCAAGTTCGAGACTTTCTCCTACCTGCCGGCCATGGACTCCGATCAGATCCGCAAGCAGATCGAGTTCATCGTCTCCAAGGGCTGGAATCCCTCCATCGAGCACACCGAGCCGCAGAACGCCACCGGTTCCTACTGGTACATGTGGAAACTGCCGATGTTCGGTGAGACCGATGTAGACGCCATCCTGGCCGAGTGCGAAGCCTGTCACAAGGCCCATCCGGACAACCATGTTCGTCTGCTGGGCCTGGACAACTACGCCCAGTGTGCCGGTGCTTCGATGGTTATCTACCGCGGTAAGCCTGCCTAATTTCCGATCGGAAATTAGCGCACAAGGTCCCGCCCCGGTTCGGCGGGCGGGGCCTTGCAACCGTTTTAGGTCTTGAATCATGGGTTTTTGACTCTGCTGCGATTCCGGGCAGGGTGAGATCGAGAGAATCCATCATTCAACACGCAAAACTCCAAGCAGACCCGGAGAGGAAAATGAGCGATATCGACCGCGATCAGTATACGATCACAGAGGAGCCTTATTACCGCCCCGTGCATAATGAGGTTGAGATGTATCAAGCCGCATACGATGCTCGCATGCCGGTGATGTTGAAGGGCCCTACCGGCTGCGGCAAGTCCCGTTTCGTCGAGTACATGGCCTGGAAGTTGCGAAAGCCGCTGATAACCGTCGCCTGTAACGAGGACATGACCGCCTCCGACCTGGTCGGCCGCTTTCTGCTCGATATCAACGGTACCCGATGGCAGGATGGCCCGCTGACCGTGGCGGCACGCATCGGCGCCATCTGCTATCTCGACGAGGTGGTCGAGGCACGACAGGACACCACCGTGGTGATCCATCCCCTCACTGACCACCGCCGTGAGCTGCCGCTGGAGAAAAAGGGCGAGCTGCTCAAGGCCCATCCCGATTTCCAGATCGTCATCTCCTACAACCCGGGCTATCAGTCGCTGATGAAGGATCTGAAACAATCCACCAAACAGCGTTTCGGCGGCATGGATTTCGACTATCCGGAAACCGCGGTAGAAATTGAGATTGTCTCCCATGAGGGCGGCGTCGACCAGGAAACCGCAGAGAAACTGGTGCAGATCGCCCATCGCTCCCGCAATCTGAAAGGCCACGGTCTGGATGAGGGCATGTCCACCCGCCTCCTGGTCTATGCGGCGCAGCTGGTGGCGAAGGGCATCGATCCCCAATCCGCCTGTCAGATGGCGCTGGTGACCCCGCTGACCGACGATCCGGATATGCGCGACACCCTGGGTGCCGCGGTGAATACCTACTTCTGAGCGGCCAGCGGCACGAGAATCAGCGGGATGCTGCGTCCTGGCAACATAGGGAAATGTGAAAAGTATGGGGGACGGGGGACTATCGAAGACTATCGGTTTGGTCTAGGGCAGATGAATTGACAACGATGAAATGCCAAATCACCGTTAGCTTTCCTAAACAACGCCAGATGATAGCCGGTCTCCTACAAAAAGCTGGCTGCTGACAGCTGGGAGCTTGTTATGACCATCGATTTTTCAGAATACGTCACCTGTCTCGAAGAGGGCGATCACGAGCACACCGAAGCGCTCGAGTCCTCGTACCACGAGGCGCAACGCGTCATGTCGCCGCGCGGCCTGCAGAACTATCTCGAGGGCATGCGCGCCTTCTGCACCCTCGGCCGGGGTCAGGACCTTGTCCTGACCTATGTCCAGGAGATGCCCGGGGTGGCCAAGGAGGTCGGCGAGGATATCATCCCGGATATCGTCGAGGCGATGATGAAACTCTCTTCGCACACCTCCGGCAGTGTCATCACCATGATCGTGGCCAACCTGCCCCTCGCCGCCTCCCGCCTCGGCGATGCCGAGGTCATGCGCAGCTTTTTGAAACTGCTGCACCAGATGACCGGCAAGGCGCCGCGCGGTCTGCGCCCAATGATGGAAAACCTGGATGAACTGCTCTCCAAGCTGACCCTGGGCGGCCTGCGCCGCTGGGTGATGTGGGGAGCGCAGGCCCATCAACGGGATCTCGACGGCCAGCTCGCCTATTTCGGGCTACAGACCGAGTCATCCCGCTCAATTCTGCAGTCGGAGAGGCGCGGCACCCTGTTTATCGACAATCAACGCAAGCTCAACTTCTACCTGCGGGCACTCTGGGCTCGGGCCTTCTTCATGCGCCCCACCGCCGGCGATTTCGAATCACGCCAGGGTATCCGTCCCTATATCGATAATTTCCAGATCCACGTACCGGACGCCTTCGACCCGTTCCGAGGTATCGACGGCATGGAGATCTACCGCGCTACCGTCGCGCACACTGCCGCGCATATGGTCTACACCCGCGAACCGATCTCCGCGGAACAGCTCTCCCAGGCCCAGATGCGCATGATCGAGCTCTTCGAGGATGCCCGCATCGAGTACCTCGCCTACCGCGAGTTTCCCGGCCTGCGCAAACTCTGGCTGCAGTTCTTCACAGCTGAACCGGGAGAGCACGACGATCAGGGCAAGCCCCATGAAACCATGGATATAATGATGCGCACCACCCGTGCGATCATGGACCGTGAATATCGCGACGAGCTGGATGTTGTCAACCAGGTTGCCGACGACTACTACGCACAGCTGCAGGAAGATCCCTACAACCCGCGCATGGCCTGGATGGCAGGCGTCGACTTCTACAATCGGATCGTTGAGATCGCCAAGATCCCCAGTGTGCGCATCCTCAGCGAGTGGCCGATCCCCTACCGGGACGACAATCGTTATTTCTGGGACTTCTCCGAAAACATGTTCGAGTCCCAGGGCGTCGACTACATGCCGGCAACCCGCGGCACGGTCCGGCGGCACGTCAATATCATGGAGTTCGTCAACGAGATCGATTCGGAGATGACCCACGACAACCCGGACGAAATCCTGGTGCTTTCCAGCGAATTGTTTCCTTACGAGGATGACCTGGAGACCACCAAGAGCTGGAACGAGAGCGAGGGCGTCGAGCCGGTCTCCGATCCCTACCACTACAACGAGTGGGACTACCATGTACAGCTCGCGAGACCCGACTGGGCCACGGTTATCGAGCGCAAACAGGGCATCGGCGATCCTGAAATCATGGATGAGATCCTGACCAAACATAAGCCGATCGCCTCGCGCATCCGCCATCTGATCGATGCGCTGCAACCTCAGGGTATCGTACGTCGTCGCGGCTACGAGGAGGGCGAGGAGGTGGATCTGAACGCGGCGATTCGCGCCATGATCGACATTCGTCGCGGGGTCATGCCGGACCCGAGGATCAATATCCGCATCACCCGCCACATCCGCGATCTGTCGATCGTGCTGCTGCTCGATCTCTCAGAGTCGACCAACGAGAAGATCGGCGATATCGCCGAGGGTGAAGAGGGCTATGAGGATCAGGAGAGCATCCTGGACCTGACCCGCGAGTCGGCGGGGCTGCTCTCCTGGGCCATCGACTCCATCGGCGATAATTTTGCGGTCCACGGCTTCGCCTCCGACGGCCGCCACGACGTCCAATACTACCGCTTCAAGGACTTTGAACACAGCTACGATGACGAGGCAAAGGCGCGCATGGCCGGGATGAAAGGCGGACTCTCGACCCGCATGGGCGCGGCACTCCGACATGCCGGCTGGCATCTGACCCAGCAGAATGCACAGAAACGCCTGGTGCTGCTCGTTACCGATGGTGAACCCGCCGATATCGATGAACGGGATCCGCAATATCTGCGCCACGACGCCAAGAAGGCGGTGGAGGATTTGGCGACGCAGGGCGTCTATACCTACTGCCTGACCCTGGATCCCAACGCGGACCGCTATGTGGCGAGAATCTTCGGCGAGAACGGTTACTCCATCGTCGACAACGTGGAACGACTGCCGGAGAGATTGCCGAGTGTTTTTGCTGCGCTGACCGGATAGTCATCCACAAGGTTTTTATATTATTGTCCGCAATTAAACGCAAAATTGCTTTTTTATGTTTAAACTCAGTCCCGACAAGGGAGTTCGGGTAGAACGTTTCATTGAGCGCCCTAGAATCTAAGATGCCACTATTTATCTGTACGTTCCTTCTCTTTCGAGACTCTAGATAAGAACCTTGTTACAAAATCTATTCACCTGTTTCTACTGCAGAAATAACATTCTTACACAAGCCGTTTGAGCTTTTCTTTAGAGCCAGTTGATACATAGGGTGCTTGCCGTAGCCGGGGCAATTGAGATATTGACTGGAATTAATTCAAGAAAAACCATTTGCGCTTATTAGCGTTCATTTGCGGACTTTTTACTGCTTGGGATCCAGCTTTGGAAACGGCAGCACCCGTTTCACACGCGCCTCGCATCCATTCTCTTTGAAGCGCGCTTCCATGACGTCGAGGGCCTTTTTGAAGTCGCCGATCAATCTTGTATGCAGTTCACGGGCCTGGTCGTCGTAGTAGATCAAGTCGATGGAGGCAGGCTCGGTAAGACTCCCCCGCTCCTGGTCCCGGCGAAATTTCCAGGCCAGGCGGATCAACTTACCCCCTTCACCGTCGCGAACGGCATAGGCCTGATTATCGACAAAGATCACCTCCACCTCATCGATTACCGCTTGGATCTGCATGGTGCGGATAGGAATGAAGATATGCTCGTACTGGCAACGCGACAACATCAGCCTGCACTGGTTATAGAGCGGAGACGGAATTGTCAGGCGCTCACAGGCAAGCTCGTCAGGACGAAAGAAGGTCTCACTTAGGCTTCCACTCATGCTAGAGCCTGTCACTACTCAGTCATCTTCACCCAGCTCAGGATTCCAGCCCTTTTCCCTGGCTTCACTGACGGCCTGCCGATAGATACGGCTGTGTCGCTCGGCCAACTCAGGCGGGAGATTGGAAACCAAGTGCCCATATTTCTCCCACTCTTTGGTGACTTTATCATAGAGGTCATTTATCCCCTGCACCATCCACCCCTCGCAGGTCTCAGACTCGGGAATCAAGCCGAACACCCAGGCATCACGTATGATGTTGCCAGTGGGATTCATGGCACCCGTGGGGTCCTTATCAATACCCTGGTATCGCTTATCTGCCATTTTAGAATCTTGCTCTAGTAGTTGGGTAACTGAAATTATTACTAAAATCAGGCACGTTTAGCCGTATCACACATATTATACCGATTGTTCTTCACCCCAAAGGCCATGTTTGAAGAAATAGCCAGCACCACGGCACGCGGGTACATTGATTGTGTCACGATCGAAAAATACATAAGTATTTACTTATATATAACAAATTTTTTTATATGTATATTTATGAATTAATCTACAGATTTCTTCACAAGCGCACCTGTGCAGCGTTGGATCATATCCGTGGCGAGTCCCAGGTATCAATGCCCTGGCGCTATCCCACTCAACAGCGAGAGATAGGCCGTGAGGTCTTTGACGCGGGCTGGTTTGTCGCCAACTCGATTCCTCTCCCTTGGTCGCCATGCCGGTAAATTCCAAGTGAACCATGACCTCCATCTCCCGTTTTTTCGCTCATCACGAACTGGGGGGACGGCACAGTCGGTGAGACTGCGCACGATGTCCCTGAAGCAACAGGAAGGCGGACCGCGTTCGATGGAATCTTCGGCCGGCGAAGACCACTAATTCCATACAGACTTTAAGGTCGCTATAGATCGGGGCCGTCAACTGATCCCGATCCTATTTAACCCTGACTGACAAACCTAGCATATTGCGACCATTCGCTTATCGCCGATTTTTCCTATGCATGTATAATCACTTTTTTATTTTGATCTGCATTTAAACATCAACGCATGAAACAGACTGACGATCTTCGCATCAACGCTATCAAGGAGTTGAGCCCTCCTGCACTTATTCACGAGGAGCTTCCGATCTCGGAGAGAGCGGCCGATACGGTGTACGAGGCACGCAAGCAGATACACCGCATCCTCCACGACGAGGATGACCGGTTGCTGGTCATTATTGGCCCCTGTTCAGTGCACGACCCCAAGGCCGCCCTGGAGTATGCCCAGCGCCTGCAACCGGTGCGTGAACGGCTGAAGGCTGACCTGGAAGTGGTGATGCGTGTCTATTTCGAGAAACCACGCACCACGGTGGGGTGGAAGGGACTGATCAACGATCCGACCCTCGATGACAGATTCGAGATTAATTCCGGACTGCGATTGGCGAGAAAGCTGCTCCTGGATATCAATAATCTCGGTGTTCCCGCAGGCACCGAGTACCTTGACTTGATCAGCCCGCAATATATCGCGGATCTCATCAGCTGGGGAGCAATTGGGGCCCGCACCACCGAAAGCCAGGCCCATCGCGAGCTCGCCTCCGGGCTCTCCTGTCCGGTGGGATTCAAGAACGCGACCAACGGCAGCATGCGGGTTGCCCTCGATGCGATACGATCCTCGTCCCGCCCCCACCACTTTCTCTCCGTCACCAAAGAGGGGAGGTCCGCGATCTTCTCCACCCATGGCAACCAGGATTGCCATATCATTCTCCGAGGCGGCAGCCGTCCCAACTATGACTCAGAGAGTATCAACATCGCCGCTGAGGAGATGGAAAGCAATGGCCTCAAACCCAGATTGATGGTCGATTTCAGCCATGCCAACAGCCGCAAACAGCACCCCCGGCAACTCCTGGTCGGGCGCGATGTCGCCAGTCAAATAGCACGTGGCGACCAGCGCATCATGGGAGCCATGATCGAAAGCTTCCTCGTCGAGGGAAGGCAGGATAGGATCGAGGGTGAGGCGCTCACCTACGGCCAGAGCATTACAGACGCCTGTATCAGTTGGGAGGACAGCGAACCGCTGTTGGAGACCTTGGCCGATGCGGTAAGAAAGAGACGCAACAGCGCCGAAGCTGCCTGATGCCATGATGAGAAACAGGATGATTCCAGATGCCAGAAGAAGCGATTGAGTTACTGGTTATAGGTAATACGACTCCCGAGGTGGAGGCCTATCTTGATGCCTTGCGGAATAACGGCAATCCGGCCCACGCCACCCGAATCGAGCATGATGCCGATCAACTGGGTTCGGCGCTGAAAGAGAAAAAAAGCCTCGATCTGTTGATCTACACGGTGGAGAACGATGCCCTCGACACCACCCAGATGTTTGCCCTTATCGGCGCAATCAATCCCATCATCCCGGTGGTCGCGGTCTCTGACATCCCCGAGGATGAGATACAGCTGGAGCTGATGCGCCAAGGCGTCACCGACCTGGTACAGAGAAAAAACCATCCCCATCTTGTACAGGTGATACTGCGCGAGGCCAAGCACCTCAGCGCGACACGTCGATTACAGCGGATAGAGCGCCAGCTTGAAGAGGCCGAGGAACGCTGCGATGCCCTTACCGAGAGTTCCAGGGATGCCATTGCCTACGTCCATGAAGGCATGCATGTAACCGCCAACCGCGCCTATTTGGAACTTTTCGGCCTCGCCAGCGAGGAGGAGATCGAGGGCCTTCCCATACTTGATATGATCGCATCCTCAGAGCATCAGCCGTTCAAAAAGCTGCTGCGTAAATTGAGTGCAGACAGCGACTACTCAAGCGAGATGAAAACAACCTGTGTGCGCGATAACGGCACGGAGTTCAGCGCCGAACTCCATTTCACTCCTGCCAGTATCGATGGCGAGTCGTGCACCCAGGTCATCATCCGCGACCAGTCGATCTCCCGTGAAGTGGAGGAGAAGCTTCGCCTGCTCAGCACCCAGGATGTTCAGACCGGCCTCTACAACCGCCAGTATTTCATCGCCCAGTTGGATGAGGAGGCCAGGCATCACTTCGATAACGGTCAGAATCCGCAGACACTTTTCTACATTACGCTGGATAATTTTACCGAGATCCGCAGTCAAACCGGCATCAAGGCAAGTGATTCGCTGCTCCTCGAAATTGCGGGAGAGATCCGTAAAAATGTCTCTCGAAACGATCTTCTGGCGCGTTTCGGCGATCATACTTTCACCATTCTCTCACCGACCCAGGAGTTGGCGGCCACCGAGAAATTGGCTCGCACTATTTGTAATACGGTAGCCGCGAATGACTTACCAGATGCTAACAGCGCCATCAAACCGACCTGCAGCATTGGCGTGGTCTTCTCATCCGATGATGTCCTCAGCGGCCACGACTTTGTCACCCAGGCCTACCATGCCTGTGAGCACGCACGCTCCAATGGCGGCAACGACTTCTATGTAACCGACACCCAGTTGCCGGAGGATGCCCAAGCCACCGCCAGCGAAGCCAACCTCAGCAACCTGATTCGCTACGCCTTCGAAAACAGCACCTTTCAACTGGCGTTTCAACCCATCGTCAGCCTGCATGGCGATACCAGAGAGAACTACGCGGTCACTGTTCGCCTCATCGATGAGAGTCAGGAAGAGATTCAACCGGAGCACTTTCTGAATCAGGTCAATTCACTGAATCGAATGCCGGAGCTGGATCGATGGGTAATACGGCATGCTATCGAAGAACTAGCCAAACAGCGAAAACAGGGTAAGAAGATCAATTTCCTGATCAGTGTTTCCGGTGCTACCCTGGATGATGACACCCTGCTGCTTTTTATATGCGATTGCCTGCGGGATTATGAGGCGAAGGGCTCCTGGGTTACTTTCCAGTTCGATGACGAGGATGCCCGGTCACATCTTCATCAACTGGAGAAACTTGCCGACGGTCTGAAAAAGATCAAATGCAAGACCTGCATTCACCATTTCGGCCTGGCGAAGAAACCGGAGGCGATTCTCAGCAGCTTCCCCATCGATTTCATTCAGTTTCACAGCTCCTTTCTCTCGGATCTGTTCGAGAACCAGGACAAGCAGGATGCCCTTAACCATCTAAACGAACTGATCCAGGATCAGAGCATCAAGACCATCGCATCGGGCGTGGAGGATGCCAGCAGCCTGGCTATCCTCTGGTCCATCGGCGTCAACTACATCCGCGGCTATTTCATCCAGGAGCCGTCGACGTCCATCGATTACGACTTCCACACTGAATAGTGCGTCCGCCATTCGCCAGTGTACATTGGTTTCTTGGCAAGATAACCAAGTCTTTGGCGGATGTCTCATGTTATTGAAGTGTATTCAATGCGTGTCTGCCGAACCAACCAAGCCATTTAACAAGCACAAAAGGCGCTGGGTCTGTTTGCGCAACTCAGGAAGCCCATCAACTGCTTGTTCGTACTCTCCCTGCCGACACTTGTGATCCAGTGTTTTCACGAAAATATGTATATGCTCATGCAGCTTTACAATTTCGTTGTAGGCATCTAAATGACGATAGTTTTTATACCCATCGCCAGCGACCCAGGCAGCAAACCGGCACTTGGTGTGGTCGAGCACAGGAAAGTTACTTACCTTGTTAAGGATGGATCCTTCAACACAACTCACCCATGCCCGATGTTCAATGCTGGCAGTCAGCAAAGACAGATCATCACGACTAACCTGGCGCTGATGTTGCCAACTCTCAAACGGTGACCATGTTGTAAGCCACTCAGGAAATTCATGCGCCGGCATCGGTTTGGCAATTCCGTAACCCTGAGCATAATTGCAACCGAGTTTTAGCAAAAGCTCTCCATGCTCTGCCGATTCAACCCCCTCGGCTATGATATTTCGTTGGAATGCTGTTGCCATGCCTAGTATGCCTTCAAGAATTGCCAGGTCATCAGGGTCATGCAACATATCGCGCACGAAGGAACGATCTATCTTAATACTGGTTGCCGGCAAATGCTTGAGATAGGACAAGGATGAATAACCAGTACCGAAGTCGTCAAGCGCAAAGCTGACGCCGAATTCGAGGCATTCCTGCATTATCTTCGTGATATGACCTATGTCATTCAGGGCGCTGGTTTCCAGTATTTCGAGCTGTAACCGGGTAGGTTCGATTTCCGGATAGCGCTGCATGATCTTTTTCAACCGTTTCACAAAGTCCGTTGTTTGCAACTGCTGCGCGCCTATATTGACGCTGACTGTAGTATACAAACCCTGGCGTTCCCACTCTGATAGTTGCGAAAGAGCACTATCCAGCACCCACTCACCCAAATCCACCGCAACAGCATGCTCTTCGATTACCGGCAGGAAATGAGCAGGCAACAGCAGCCCCTGTTGCGGATGTCGCCAACGCACCAATGCTTCTACACCCGCAACCTCACCATCACTCATATTAACTTTTGGTTGATAGTAAAGTTCGAATTCCCTCGCCAGCAGTCCTTTTTCTATTCTTTGTACATCCTCTTTTTTACCTCTGAGAGTTCGGTCATATTCGGTATCAAAGAAACTGTAGCGGTTCTTCCCAGCCAACTTGGCCTGATACATCGCCTGATCTGCCTGACGTAACAACTGATCACCATCCACCTCTTCTTCCTGGGGATACAGGCTAATACCAAGACTGGCACTCAACTGGATAAATTCGCCGCCTTCCTGGATGGGTTGCGCTGACGCCTGCAGCAGGCGTTTGAGCAAGGGGACACATGACTCCTTGCCACCGACACCACTCAATACGGCAACAAACTCATCACCGCCAAAACGGGATATGGTATCCCCCTCGCGCAACGAAGCACTGAACCTGTTCGCCATGCCGATCAGTACCTGGTCGCCCACATCATGTCCATAACGGTCATTGATCTGCTTGAACCCGTCCAAATCAATGTAGACAACGGCCAGCTTTTGCTTGAAGCGCTTTTCCTGGAGCATTGCCTGCTTCAAGCGGTCACTAAGCAATATGCGATTCGGCAATCCGGTTAACAGATCGTGATTGGCATTATGCTCTAGCTGCAGCTGATGTTCTTTTTGTAACGTTATATCTGCACAAACACCCACCCATCGATACGGTTTGTTAGCCTTATCCAGCATGGGCAAAGCATGGTCACTCCAGTATCGGTAAGTTCCATCCGCATGTCTTACCCTGTATTCATACTGGATGTCATTCAATGATGTACGGTGTAGCTCAACACTGTCCTGCATGAGCCGCAGATCATCGGGATGGATAAGATCTAGCCATGCGCGAATATTCTGGGAGACTTGACCCTCTGCATAACCCAGAATTCGATCAATGTCGCCGTACCATTTCAGTTCATCGCTGGCCACATCCCATTCATAGATCAGGTCATAGGCCGCTTGGCCAGCGATCTTGAAACGTTGTTCACTCTCCTTGAGGTCTTTTTCCGCATTTTTCTGTTCAGTGACATCCATAGAGATTCCGCATAGAGCATAGATGTCTCCATCCTCGTGCCTCAATGGTAGTTTAGTTGATTGATAAATTGCGGTTTTCCCAGTCTGTGGAACTGTGTTGGTTTCAAGGGCACGGAGGGTAATACCATCATCCAACACCTTGCTGTCATTTATTCTTATTGCCTGTGAACTGGCTTCATCAAAAAACTTTTCATCACCATAACCAATAATATCCTCCATGTCGGCATGCCATAGATCACGTACCGCCTTGTTGGCAAAAAGATAATTGCCGTCCCGATCCTTGAGGTAAATATAGGCATCAACATTATCGAGTATGGTCCGCAGCTTCCTTTCACTCTCAACAAGTTGATCATGAATTCTGACAATGTCACTCAGATCTCTGGCAATGGCTATAATGAGAACCTCATCATCGGTCTCGACGCGCCGGGCATTTACCTCAACTGGAAATCGATCTCCATTATTTCTGAGATAGCGACTTTCGCTTACCGCTTCCGTCTTCTTTGTGAGGGTATCCGCCCACGCATGCCAGGCCTCCTGATCTGCCACGTTGCTATCGATCTCCCAGAGGTGCAGTGTTAACAACTTATCCAGGTCGTAACCCAGACGTATACAGGCCGCCATGTTGGCATCTATGATACGGGAACTATCGCCATTTATAATGAGAATGACATCGCTCGATTGCTCAAGAAGATTTCGAAAACGTGCCAGCCTGCTTTCCGTAATCTTCCTTTGCGTAATATCCTTGATATATTCGATTACATTGATTATGCGGCCTGCTTCATTTTTCACGGGGAACACGGATAACTCGACCCAGCCTGTGCCACCATCCGCGAGGGGCACCTTTAGCGTGTCAGTTTTCGGCAAGCCGGTTTCGAATACATCCTTGGTCGGACAAAAATCGCAGACCGAGTCATTGTTCTGATAGACGTGATAGCATTTTTTACCTACAAGTGGCTGTTTGTCAGCATAATACTCATCCAGCCAGCGGTTTGTTTTGACAATATTGAAATCCCTGTCCAAGATGCTGATCCCATCCTTAATGGCGTCAAAGATGTCGTTTAAAAATGATTCGCTTTCCCGCAGAGCCAGCTCATTCTGCTTGCGCTCGGTAATATCCTGCACAATCCCTGACAGACTTTCCGCTTGTCCACTGGAATCCAGCAATCGCTCCGCCTTGGAATAGACCCACAATACCTCATCGCGTTTGCTTGGGTGGCTGACACGGTATTCCATCTCATGCACAAAGCCATCATGAATGGCAGCTTCAAAAGATGACTCAACCTGTGGCCGATCGTCTGGGTGGACGATATTGGCAAGAAATTCAGCCCCCACCTCCTCGTCAGGAGCTATTCCCAGCATCCGGAAAATATCGTCTGACCAGATGGTTTTCCCGGTCTTGATATCCATCTGCCAATAACCCAATTGCGCGATCTCTTGTGCATTCCGATAAGCCCTACGGCTCTCGTCCAGTTTTGCCGTTAGTTCATGTTGATTCGTGTTATCAAACATAAATCCAGCCAACCGAACAGGACTCCCCGCCGGATCCTTGATCACCCGGACTACTTCCAATATCCAGATAATCTCTCCATCTTGTTTCTGCATACGATATTCAAACGTATGATCCCGGCCTGCGACCGCCTCAGCAGTACAGTATTTGCTGGCAAATTCCCGGTCCTCATCCACCACCATGGACACCCATGAATCCATGTTGACCCAATCCTTCATGGGATACCCGAGAATGCGCTCCGCATTGGGTGAGACGTAGATAAAATTGGTATTGGAGAGGTCGAGCTCCCAACTAATGACGTTGACATTCTCGAGCAGTGAAAGATATTGCTGATTCTGTTTTTTCAGTGCAGCCTCCATCTGCTTCTGCGCTGTTACATTGCGAAACACTGCATGGACGTATTTTCTGTCTGCTTCATGGATGACCTTTGCGGTTACATCCCCGATCAGTATTTCACCGTCCCTGGTAATGAAATCGTTTTCAAATCTGACTTGACCATCGCGCTCAACCAAAGCGAAGGCTACACGGCTTTTTTCGATAATATCAGCATCCGATGGATGTAGCTGTTGAATGGTAAGTTGGCGAAACTCATCCAGGCTATAGCCGAATAGATCGCAAATCGCATGATTTGCATCGAGGATATTACCTTCTACATCGTGAACGAATATGCCATCACCAGCCAGTTCAAACAGATTTCGATACTTTTGGCTCTGGCCCTCGCTAAATCTCAGACTTTTTGCTCTCAACCAACAATAAGCGGCGAGGCCGAGGGAGAGAACAGCAATGAATAACAGGATGATTTGGATAATTTGTGGAGATATTTCAGTCACCAGACCCACCGCAGCCTCATTACCAGGTAACAGCCCGTACAGATTCTGATGTCCTTATCGCAGTTTACATGTCCAACCCCAAATAAATTAAGGTTGGAAATACTTAGAATTATAAGCCTATTACTGATAATTATCAGAAATTGACTGAAATATTCGCCACGCCGCCGGATAAATCCTCTCTCTTCAGGCTGCAGCGAGAGTGTGAGCGTATGTTCCGCGGCAGATTTCCTGAGTAGACAGACATGCAGATGATTGGGATAGAAAACTCGATCGCCCGTACATCAACTGTTGTTTTGATGGGCATTTACAGTGCGGCCGTAAACCGGATCAGTGCTGTATTGTATATCGCTGAAGGTGTGGCCAAGACAACGAGTGACGCCAGTACGAGTTACATCACCAGGGCATAAAAGAGTTCCAGAAGGTCATCGGTCGGGAGGCGTCATGGATGTTGTAGTTCATCGAATGCATATCCCGCTGGATGTTATAGGTGGCATGCGTCATGGTCTTCATCGACTCTTCCATGGAATCCATGCTTGTGAGCATGGGCTCCAGGGTCCTCACATCCTGCGCCATCGAATCAACACTCACGGCCATGGTGCGTACATTGGCGGAGAGCTGGCTGACACTATCGGTCATGGTCATCAGATTGCTCGACATGATGTTCATGTTGGAATCAACACTCAAGGCGAGAAAATGGATGTCCTTTGCAAGGCTGAAGATCAGATAAAAACCATAGGCAGCTAGCAGGATGAAGGCGAAAAGTGATGGATAGACAATAAGTTCCCAACGCCGTGCGCTGGTTTCGAACGCCATTGACAGACGATCCATCGAGTCCTGATTGCTTCTGATGTCGGTCTCAGAAACGCCCTCTTCTGCCCGCTCGTTGGGGGAAACCTGGTCGTTTTTTTCTACCATTTTGCAAGACCTAATACTAATTTTCTAATTTTGGCCATACCAAATAGTAGCATAGCGACCGTTTATCACAATCAAAGTCTATTGATATGCTAATAGAAACCCTCTCCATCGCCCGCTGTTTCAGGTAAATAAAAAAACCGGGCAATTGCCCGGTTTTTCTATTAATTACAACAAGTTAGTCAGGAATCACGCTCGCCGCCCGGGGCCTTGCTCAGAACTCCCCGGAGGCACCCCGATTCATGATATCCAGAATATACTCCTTGACTTGAAGGGCCTGCTCCTTGAGTTCCGGCGGAAGCGGCTTGCCGCCATAGATCATCATGTCCATATTCAGCGCCATTAGCCAAAGCTTGCCCTGGTGATCCTCGAGCAGGGTTATCCTGCAGGGCAGATAGGCCGAATAGGCGTCGGAATAGTCGAGCATCTTGGCCGCGATCAAGGAGTCGCAGAAGAGATAGATCTTTACAAACCGATACTCCGTACCCAGTTTCGCCTCAATGTCCTTGTACAGCGGAAGCTCGCCCACATTGGCCATATTGTGCTCGTTGGCGACGAATTTCATGGTCTCCTCCACATCCTCCCATGTGAGATCCTCCGCCACGGGTATTTTCCAGACGCTCGCTTCAGCGGCATTCTTGGTCGTCGCCAGTAACTGCGTGAACTCCATAAAGGTATCACCCGCACCAGGATCCCAACCTTTCAGCGCATCGCCATGCTTTACATAGACAGCCGCTGCAGCTATGACTACCAACAACCCGATCAGGGCCAACAGATTTTTTATCATCCCCATCTCTCTCTCCAAGGAAAACGCTTTATTGAATATCCCATAACAACCCAGCAGCTACCCCCCCGCTCAATGACTGATGTAGTTGGGATACAACGCGGCTGTCAGTGCGTAAAACTCTTTGCTGCCCTTTCCTCTCGGATCCAGTTCATAGACGGCCAGACCCTCGCTGAAAGACCTGCGAAAGACCGTCCTTTGGCAGAGACGGTACTTTATAAACTCGACATCGGGCAGGGATACTAGAGCGGCCGCTGCCTCATCGGACTCCCTGATCGCATGGTGAGTGTCAGCCCGGTTGATGAAAGTCAGCAGTTCCGGGCGCTCGCCATCCACGGCCTCATCGAGAAAACTGATGAAACGCTGAGTTGACCAGATATCGGCTTGAGAAGGCGGCACCGGAATCACAACCCGGTCTGCCAGTGCCAATGCCAATTTCATCGCATCGATATCGGATGTTCCGACATCGATCAGCACTTCATCATAACCTCTGAGCTTCTTTCTCGACAATGCGGAGGCATCCTTGAGGTTCAGAAAGGGTTCATACCCCTCCTCTGTCCGTACTTCTGAAACGTCGCTCAATGTCGCCTGAGGATCGGCATCAACGACCAGTACTTCTGCCTCCGCCATCTCCAACCAGACAGCCAGATTAAAGGTCACCGTGCTTTTTCCAGATCCTCCTTTGAGACTACCGATTACCGTAATCATACACTCCCCTTTATTATGTTTTTGGTGAAGCTTGCGCTCTTTCATCCGGGAATATGCGAGCGCTTATATTATTTGTCGTCAGTTTCTCTTCGGCCTCACTCCACGGGTGCATAGTGCGAAACTCTGGGCCACTCCGGTTCTCCTGCCAGCTTATACCACGCCCCATCACCATCTGCCTCTCCATCATACCAGTTGGTTCCGAATCGATTGGGCACCACAGGCCGCCACATCGCCTGGCGCATTCCCGGATAGGGGTATCCCATGTGAGGCATCCAATTTCGGTTGTTGGCATTGGCCTGACCAGGCGGCATCTGCGGATAGACCGGGCGAAAAACATAGGGATTGGCGGCATATCGCGGAGTCTGCAGGCCCCGATAACGGTACCTTTCCACACCGGATCGATTCAGCGGACGGAACCTATACCGGTCAAAGGGCATGCCTGCCGCGTAACGAGAACGAGGGGCGAAAGAGTTCTGGGGAACGGGGTTCGACCAACCATCGGTGTAGTAACCGGGATGCCTGGTGTTGGGTCCAATCGGACGATAGCTGTTGTAGTTGGACAGATGCCGACCGGGAGGATAGTAGGGTGTCGGCATAGCCTGCGCAGGTACGGCGAGGTTGTGATGACCATACTGGCTTGGATCCGGGGCCCTGGAACCATATCCCACCCTGTCCGCCGCTTTCAGCAAGGTCGGGTTTTGTCCGGTCGCAGCGTTCGCTGCCCTGTTAACCCGGAGCGGACGGTAGACATAGTGGTTCGGAATATCGATCTGTAATGGTCTGTAGGTCCATCTCGACGGCGCAGCTCGATTCTCCGCCCGCCGCATCGGCCTGAAACGATACCGCCGGTCGATACCATAGCCAGGACCGCTGGCGACGGTCGCAGGGGACATGGGCCGCCAGGAGGGCTGCTTGGCGCTGTGCAAGGCCTGTGACCGCGGATGGCCATACCTGGGAGCGGCCGGCCATGCCTCATAGGCTCTGTCCGCGGAGCGCCGGTATTGATAGGCAGGGAAGTGAGGTTTCGCCGCCGCGGCTTCCCGCTCCGCTAGAGGCCGCCATTGATTGTAACCTGGCGCAATACCTTCCACCGCGGAGGTCGATGATATCAGCAATAGGTAGAAGATACCGGGGATCAATAGCGCAAACGTTTTTTTTCTCATCAGGACTACCTGTAAACTTAACCCATTCAATGCCGATTATTTATAGACACAGCCTCGGTGCCTCAATAGATGCAACCTGAAGCTAATGCCCGGATTTCCGAGGGATCCGAGATCGTCTGCTGCGAATCCATCGCTAAAAACCAATTTAGAACACAGTTTAGCGGTAAACAGGTCTATGCAAAACCACCTGTGTACTGTTTTTCCGCAGAAGCGAATCGATTTTGCCACGGGTTTATGGCTGTGACTGACTGTTATCGCCTAATCGGGACGGAACATTGGCGCCGGATAGGCTTCAGTAAACGCGGGATCGCTGGTAAAAGTACCCGGATAGCCCCAGCTCCGGCCCTGCTGTTTCTGCAATCGTTTATCTGGACGAAATTGATATTCCTGCTGTCGATTGGCTTCGAAACCGCCATAGAGCTCGGATGATAAGCGCTGTCCTGTTTCACGTCGATTCGGCTGCCAGGCTTTGCTGTACGCATCATTCCGCCGCTTGATGCGCTGCTGCTCGCTTGGGCTTAAGGTACGAAAGCGGAATCCATCCTTGTGGGGGGTGATGTTGTGTCTCTCCTCTACCGGTCTATAAACGCCGCGGGGGAGGCCTGGAGGCGTTTCCGCATAGTCCACGACGCTCTGTGCGCGGCCGGACTGCCTGTTCTCGAACACTTCAGGAACCAGCTTCGTGGATGATTCCCCGCGCTGCTCCTCCTCGTTCAGAGGCCGCCAGCGATAGTG
>NATV01000132.1 GCA_003094535.1 gamma proteobacterium symbiont of Ctena orbiculata
CAGGGCGTTGTTGACGGCGCTGCGCGCGAGCATCACCTTCTCCAGAGTCTCCTGCTCGAACTTCATATATTGCTTGCAGGTCTCGACCAGTTTCGGCAGTTCGTCATGGCGCTGTTTCAACAGTACATCGATGTTTGACCAGGCCTTCGAGACGTCATGTTTCAGGCGTACCAGGTTGTTGTAAATCATGACGCCATAGATCAGGATAGCGATCAGCATCCCGATCAGGATAAAGGTGACAATTTCCATTAACTCAGAGCCCTCTCTCTATCATGTCAAAGTTGCGTCAGTTTGAATCCCACTACCCCGATATCGCAGAAGATGCCCATATCGATGACAGCGCCAGGGTCATCGGCGATGTGAGTATCGCATCCCAGGCCTCGGTCTGGCCAATGTGCGTGATTCGCGGCGATATCCACCGCATCCGTATCGGTGCCCGGAGCAATATCCAGGATGGTTCGGTGCTGCATGTCTCCCATGACAGCTTCTATAATCCCGGCGGCAGCCCGTTGACCGTTGGCGAGGGTGTCACTGTCGGCCACAAGGTGCTGTTGCACGGCTGCGAGATCGCGGACCACTGTTTTATCGGCATGGGCTCGATAATTCTTGATGGTGCGGTATTGGAGCCGGCCACGATGCTGGGCGCGGGTACCCTGGTGCCCCAGGGAAAGCGGCTGGAGGGCGGCTACCTCTGGCTGGGTCAACCGGTGCGTCGGGTGCGTAAGCTCAGCGACCTGGAGCTGGAGAGGATGGCGTACACGACCAACCACTACGTGGAGTTGGTTGAACGTTACCGGCAACAGGAGTAGGGCAGCCGGTTAACCACGCAGCATGGCGATCACAGGGGATGTTTCCGGCAGGATATCCCGCCATAGCCGAAACGATTCGGCGGCCTGCTCCACCAGCATCCCCAGGCCATCCAGCGAGCGTGCGGCCTGGTGCTCGTAACCCCAGGCTTGGAAGGGTGTGGGATTGTTGCTGTAGAGCATATCGTAGCACCATCCGCCCTTGGCCAGCACCGAATCGGGTATCGAAGGAACCTTCCCCTCGAGTCCGGCGGCCGTGCCGTTGATGATCAGCTCGAACTGCATACCCTCCAACTCCTCCAGGCCGCAGCCGGCGACCTGTCCATAGACAGCGACACCGTTGGCCAGGGAGTAGGCCTTGCTGGCTGTGCGGTTGGCGATGATTACCCGCTTCGGCTGTTGTTCCAGCAGCGGACGGATGACGCCGCGAACCGCGCCACCGGCGCCGAGCACCAGAATCCGTTTTCCCTGCAGACGGAATCCCTGGTTCACGGTGAGATCCCTCACCAGGCCGACGCCATCCGTATTGTCGCCCCGCAGGCGGTTCTTATCGAGGCGAATAAGGGTATTGACCGCACCTGCGGTATGCGCCTTCGGACTCAGTTCATCCGCCAGCCGCCAAGCCTGCTCCTTGAAAGGCACGGTGACATTCAGTCCCTGTCCACCGTCGGCGAGAAAACGCCGTACATCCCCAACAAAGTCATCGAGACTGCCCAGGATGCGGCCATACGCCACGGGCTCGCCGGTCTGCTCTGCGAATGCCCGGTGGATCTCCGGGGATTTGCTGTGTTCGATGGGGTTTCCAATGACGGCGTATTTGTCCATGACAGCTCTGTGATATCTGATCAGTTTGATGATTGGCTCTGCTGTAGGTGAGCTGACGAGCCAGGGCAGATGTTTATTAGTTTTGAGTTTTGAGTTCTTAGATTTGAGTTGAATGTGTTCGCTTCGCTCACGTCTTGTTTATCGTTACATGCTGCTTTCTCCCGGTGGTAGAGGGAAACAGATCCCATTCTGAACTGTTTTGATACTAGTGGGGCTATACTAGCGGAAAACTCAAAACTCAAAACTCAAAACTCAAAACTCAAAACTCAAAACTCAAAACTCAAAACTCAAAACTCAAAACTCAAAACTCAAAACTCAAAACTCACCGCATCCACTCCGCCGCCTGCTTGGCAAAATAGGTGAGGATGCCGTCGCACCCCGCCCGCTTAATGCACAACAGCGACTCCATCACCACCGCCCGCTCATCGAGCCAGCCGTTTTGGGATGCCGCTTTCAGCATCGCATACTCGCCACTCACCTGGTAGGCGAAGGTCGGCACCTGGAAGCGCTCCTTCACCCGCCGCACTATGTCCAGATAGGGCATGCCGGGTTTCACCATCACCATGTCGGCCCCCTCCTGCAGATCGAGGGCCACTTCATGCAGGGCCTCGTCGCTGTTTGCCGGATCCATCTGATAGCTGTATTTGTTGCCGCCGCCAAGGTTGGCCGCGGAGCCGACGGCATCGCGGAATGGGCCGTAGAAGCTGGAGGCATATTTGGCGGCATAGGCAAGGATCCGGGTATGGATGAAGCCGTCACTCTCCAAGGCATCCCGAATCGCGCCGATGCGTCCGTCCATCATGTCCGAGGGGGCGACGATGTCTGCGCCGGCCTCCGCGTGGGAGAGAGCCTGATTGACCAGAACCTCCTTGGTCTCATCGTTCATCACATAGCCGCTGGCGTCGATCAGGCCGTCCTGCCCATGGGTGGTAAAGGGATCGAGGGCGACGTCGGTGATCACGCCGAGGTTGGGTACCGCCTCCTTGAGCGCCCGTACCGCCCGCTGTGCCAGCCCATTGGGATTGTAGGCCTCCCTTGCATCCTCGCTCTTGACGTCCAGGGGGGTGACCGGAAAGAGTGCCATCGCCGGGATGCCCAAATCCTCGATCTGTTTCGCCTCTTCCACCAGCAGATCGACGCTCATGCGCTCGATGCCGGGCATCGAGGGCACCGCCTCCCTTGCCCCCTCGCCCTCGAGAACGAAGACGGGATAGATAAAGTCGGCGGGGGTAAGCCGGGTTTCCCTCATCATCCGGCGGGAGAAGTCGTCACGCCGCATGCGCCGCATGCGCGTGGCGGGAAAGGGGGATCGATCGCTGTTGCTGGGCATTTCTTTTTACTCTAGCTATTTGGGCCAAACCTCTAAGATAACCTATCATGCACGCCCTGAACCACTCACCAAGCTGTCATCGAGCGAGTTATGAGCCAAAAAAAGCACAATCTACCCTATATCTACGACGTCACCGAGGCCAGCTATGAAGAGAAGGTGCTTACGGCCTCCCATCAGCAGCCGGTAATGGTCGACTTCTGGGCGGAGTGGTGCGCCCCCTGCATCTCGCTGGCGCCCGCGCTGGAAAGGGTGATCGAAGAGCTGCAGGGGCTGGTGCTGCTGGCCAAGGTGGAGGTCGATGACAATATGCGCCTGGCTGGCCACTATCGCCTGCGCGGATTTCCCACGGTGATTCTCTTTATCGACGGCAGGGAGTGCGGACGCTTTCATGGCGCGCGGGCCGCCCATTGGCTGAGAGAGTGGATCGATGATCACCTCGGCGATCGCCTGGCGCCCACCCATCCCCAGCGATCACCCTGATCAGGGTATGACTTTCTTTCACAACCGGCCAGTGAAAATGCTGTTACGGCTTCCGTTATAGTTGAATAAATACTTATAAATCAATTGGATACAAGATCACTTACCGAGGACTCCCGGGACCCAAAAAAGTCCTCAAGTTTTCCCTGTGATCGCCGTTATAGGGGGTAATGGTAGTAAAGGTTTCGATCCTCCTCCGGCGCTGAAATATAGCGCTTTGAACCCACCCCTCCCCGGGTGGGTCTTTTTTTATGCCCGAATCACCCTGCCGCTGAGGGCGTCGCGAATCGGTGTCGGTCGTTTCAGGCCACCGGTCTCCCCATGTAAGATCAGATCGATCCCGGGGCCGCAGCGCAATCGAACCTCCAGCGCGCTGCGCGCCGGCGGGTGGCTGCTGAGATTGGCGCTGGTTGATACCAAGGGGGTCCCCGCGGCGCGGCACAGCGCCGCCGCTATGGGATGGTCGGTGACCCGAACGGCCAGGGTGGAATGCTCACCGGTCAGCCAATAGGGCACGTTCGGTGTGGCTGGGACCAGCCAGGTTGCGGCACCGGGCCAGCTCTCCAGGACAGGCTTCATCGCGGGGTCGGAGAGGTTGCCGATATAGGGCCGAAGCGACGCTGCGCTGTCGGCGATGAGGATCAATCCCTTGGCCATGGGTCTACGTTTCAATGCCAGCAGCCGTGTCACCGCCAGCGGATCGAGGGGGTGGCACCCCAAGCCATACACCGCTTCGGTGGGATAGGCGACTATGCCGCCGCCATTGACGATCCATGCCGCTTGTCTGAGACGCCATGGCTGGATATTTACGATACTTGGCAAGAATTACCCCTGAATCCAAATTGTGACAAAATCGCGGCATTATAACGGCTTAAGGTATAATAATTGAGTTTCAAGGCGAACACATCGGGGAATCTAAAAGATGTTGTATCGATTGCTCGGCCTCTGCCTGCTGGGATTTGCAGTCGTTACCCAGGCGGGAACACAGGTCGCTCGGTTCAACCCGGCTGAAAAGGGATGGCTTGCTGATCATCAGGATTTGAGGATCGGTGTCGTCGAGATGACACCACCCATCCTCTATTTTGATGGTTCGCAGACCAAGGGACTGGTGCCTGATTACCTAAGGTCCCTGGCAGAAAAACTGGGCCTACAGCTGGATATCGTTCACTTTGATGATCAGGAGGCCCTATTTGCGGCACTGAGAAGCGGTGAGGTGGACGTTATGGGCGCCGCCTTGCAGGGTGAAACGATGCCGGCTGACCTCCACTGCACCCGACCCTACCTCAGTCTTCCCGCAGCCCTCTTTGCCACCGGCCGAATCGCGGATCAAGGACTCACCGCCCTCGACGGCCTGGAGGTCTCCGTCGTCGCGGGGAGTATCTGGGAGGATGGTATACCCCACCTGCTGCCCTCCTTGAACGTCATGGCCTTCAATGACCTGGGCCAGGCGCTGCGTGCGGTGCTCAGCGACAGGGCCCAGGCCTACCTCGGGGATGCCGCGAGTGTCAATCACCTGATTGCAACATCCACCGGCTACGAAGGACTGAAAGAGATGATGCGCCTCGATATGACGGTGGACGTGGCGATGGCGACACTCTACTCGGAACCGGTATTGCAGAGTCTGCTGCAAAAGGGTCTTGACCGGCTCAGTACCAGGGATATGCAGGATATCTGGTATAACTGGCAGGGTCTTGAAGCGCCGGTGAAACAGAACTCCAAACTGCTCTCTCTCACCCTGTGGGGCGTATTCATCCTGCTATGGAGCCTGCTTATCGGTTGGGTCGTCAGGAAGCATTCGCAAAAGGCCCTCGCGCATCATCGTTCAAAGACGAGGCGTTCAATCTCGCGTCTGCGGCGCAGGGAGAATCTGCTGAAGCAGAAACTGATAACCCTGAAGCAGAAAACTAAGCGCTACCGCATTCGCGCAAAGTCGCTGCGTCAGCAGGTTGATTTCCTCCATGAAGTCCTGCCCTCCTGTTCCTGGAGCTGGGATCCCGAGGAGGTAAGTTGCCAGTGGGACGATGAGATGTATGCCCTTGCCGGGCAGGAGAGGGGGGCGTTCACCCCTGATCCCGCTTCGATCCTGCGTCTGGTGCATGAACAGGACAGGGAGCAGATTGCCCAGCTGTTCGAAGCCGAAAACCGCAATGAAATACGCGTCAGCTATCGTCTTCTCCTGGCAGACGGGCAGCTCAGGAGAGTGCTTGACTACAGTCACTATGTTCCCGGTGAAAACAATGGCCCGGGCAGACGGGTGGGAATCTGCTGGGATGTGGACATCTTCTTCAATAACGGCGTACAGCTGCCGGATAGCGGTCTGGCTGAATCCTCCCTGGAGATCGAGTCGACGGAAAAGTAAACAATTGTGACATCAGGCCACCCTGATTCGAGTACGCAGACGCTACGCCAATGGGTTAGTATAGGCGTCCTGGCGGCAGCCCTCTTTTGAACGAACAAGCACCTTTCCGCCTAATGATTGTCACACTATCAGATTGGATTATGGGGAATAGGGAGTCATGATCAGATTACCAGCCGCGTTTCTACTCGTTTTACTCTTTACCTTCAGTCTTGCCGCGACCGCCAATGTCACCCCATCCGAGCGGATCAAGGAGACCGTGGACCAGGTATTGACGGTGCTCAAGGATCAATCCCTGGGCAGGCATGATCGCCGTGACCAGGTGAAGAAGATCGTGCGCAAGCGATTCGATTATGAATCGATGTCGCAGGTGATACTCGCCGCCAACTGGCGTACCGCGACCAAGCCCCAACGGGAGCAGTTCATCACCCTTTTCAGGGAGCTGTTGGAGCAGACCTACTTCTCCGCCATCGACAGCTATGCCGACCAAACCGTGCGCATGGGACGGGAGCGGACCAAGGGTAAACTGGCGAATGTGCAGACCTACATCGTGGCGGCAAACAAGGAGTTGGCGGTCAGTTACAAGATGCGCTTTCGCAAAGATGACTGGTATGCCTATGATGTCACCGTGGACGGAGTCAGTCTGGTGAGCAACTACCGCACCTCGTTCCGCAACCTGGTGAAGAGCAAGGGGATGGAGGGATTACTGGCGGAATTGGCGCAGAAGGTTGCATCCCTCAAGGCGAAGAACAAGAATAGTGAACAGGGACAACCCGCAGCTGCGGAGTAGACCTTATCCCATTGGGGTTAACTATCTCGTTAAAACAATAAATCAGTGTCTGTCCGGACCAGTGGAGGAAATCTAGCTATGACCAATTATAAAGCGCTCACCCTGACCTTCGTCTTGGTATCACCACTCAGTCTCCCGCTTGGGGCGGAAGAGACAGAGAACAGGATCCAGGCGCAGGCTGAGGCTTCAGAGGAGATGACAATCCAGCAGGATGCCGCGACAGCGTCCGGCGAGGAAGCGGAGACGGGCGTGGCCGTGGGCCCCGTAGTGGCAACAGAATCGGCAGAGAAGCCTGCAGTGGAGGAAGAGGCCGCTGAGGCGGTCGATAGCGCGCCGAATGGGCCGGGCAGCGAAACCACAGCAACCGCCCAAGCGGACTACGCCACCAGAAGAGACCACTGGAAGGCCCGCGAAGAGCAGTATCAGGCATTGAGAAAAAGGGCGGAAGAGGCCGGCGTCATGCTGCCTGAGCGACCCCCCTGGCTGAATGAGCCGGGACAGTCCCTGCGCCCAAGCATGGAAGAGCGCATGGAGCATCGGAAACAGATGATGTCGATGACCCAGGAGGAACGGGATGCCTTTCGTCTGCAGCGCTATCAGGAGATGCGCGCCCGTGCTGAGGAGCAGGGTATCGAGATGCCGGAGACACCGCCCTGGGTGGCGCGTCAGCAGGCGATGGATGACGAGTGGGCCAAGCATCAGAAGGTCATCGAGGGGATGAGCGACGAAGAGCGGGCGGCGTGCCACGCCATGCACCGGCGCCACATGGGCATGATGCATCGAGGCGGCATGGGGCAGGGGTGCGCCATGGAGCGCCATGGCTGCGGCATGCAGCAGAATGAATTCAACCCGGGATTCACGCCAGGCTACACGCCCGGTTACGGTTATGGACCTGGATATGGTTACGGCCCCTATGGTTACGGCGCTGCGCCCACGCCTTATGCCCCGTCAAACTTCTGGGATCCCAACCAGTAGCCGTTAGGCCGCAGCGACAACCACTCAGCGCCAGGGATGGCGGCGGTTGCCCAGGATCCGCGCCACCTCCGATCTTCTGAGAAATCGCCAGGGTCTTGGTATCAGACCTGGTACACGTTGCCGGTAGTAGCGATAGGCGTCACCATGGCAGCGCAGGAGCTTGGCCTCTTCGAGACGGGATCCCAGTACCAGGTAGGCGGTGACAATCGAGGCCGAAACAAGCCTTGCCGGGTCCATGTCCTGGGTCCATATCAACACCAGTCCCAGGCTGTACCAGGGGTGGCGCACGAAACGATGCAGCGGTGAGATCCGCAGCTCTTCTCTGTCGCCCCCGTCCCGCTGACCGCGCTGCAACTGGCCAAGGCCGAGAAACTCTTTGCTGTCGTAATAGCCCATCGACCAGATAAAGCCCACCAGTGCGAGCAGCATCAACGCATATGCCAGCCATGCCATAGCACCCTGCCATTGCCACAGCGGGTCGGACCGGTAGAACCAGAGCAGGGCGAGGGGAGGCAGGATGAGGAGCACCGCGATGAGATTGAAGAGCAGCCGGTACCAGGGCATGACTGGGGGCAGGCGTGTGGCGAAAAACCGCTTCGCCTGCAGCGATGCCAGCACTGAATGAAGCAGGAAATAGAGGATCCAGGTGATGGCGAGAAGCGTCAGTTCGACAGTGGTCGGCATGCTGTTGACTCTCGTCCCGGGGCTGGGACGACGGGCGGCTGGTACCGCCCGTGTCTGCCCTGATTAACCGACAAACTTGCCTTGTTGCAGGCGTTGCGCCTCCATCAGTTCCAACTCCCTTGAGCCCGAGATTACGATATCGTGATCGGGTACGAAATCGAGGTCGGGATTGAGACGCTCATAGGGCACGGCGTTAAGGATCACCTTCATGGCGTTCAATCTGGCCAGGTGCTTGTCATTCGAGCGAATGATCGTCCAGGGTGCATGGGTGGTATTGGTGTTTTTGAGCATATCGTACTTCTGCTTGGTAAACTCGTCCCAGCGATCCTGTGCCTGGACATCGATCTCCGAGAGTTTCCACTGCCGTAGGGCGTCGGTCTTGCGGCGCGCGAAGCGTCTTGCCTGCTCCTCCTTGGTGACCGAGAAGTAGAGCTTCACCAAAATCGTCCCCTGTCGTACCAGGTCCTTTTCGAATCCCGGGCAGCCAACCATGAAGTTGTTGTACTCTTCCTTGGTGCAAAAGCCGAAGATGGGTTCCACGACAGCGCGGTTGTACCAGCTGCGGTCGAACAACACCACCTCACCGCCGCGGGGGAATTGAGCGATATACTTTTGGAAAAACCACTGGGTTTTCTGTTCTTCTGTCGGCTTGCCGAGGGCGACTACCCGGTAGTGTTTCTCGTTCATATAGCGGGTGACCCGGCGGATGGTGCCGCCCTTGCCCGCGGCATCACGCCCCTCGAAGAGGATGATCATTCGGGTTCTGGTCTTTTCCAGATACTGCTGCAGGCGGATCAACTCAGCCTGATAGGGTTTCAACTCCTCTTCCCGCTTATATCGGCGTACCGCCTTTTTTTCGGTTTTTTGTTCCTCTGTGACCTGCTGCTTGAGGCGTTCATAGTCAGTCAACAGTTCGTCGAGTCTCACTGGCTGCTGGTCGATGAAGATGGTTTCAGGGTTGTTGTTTTCTTCACTCATAATGCCCCCTTGTCACAAAGCTAAGTTGCAATCTCGATATGTTATGCTTTTTTGGCCGTTTGGTGTTGGTGAAATTTCTTACCATGGCATCACTAAAAGTGATAAGCCGACTCGATCAAGGGGCGTGTGAGTATCCCTTGAATGCGCCAGTAGTGATCCTCGTCGTACCACTCGATATAGAGGGCGTCCGCCTGACTGTTGTCGAGCTTTTCCAGGGCTTCCTGGAGGGTTGCCTGCATCCGCAGCGGCGCCAGCTCCAAGCGGGTGGCGGGTAGGGAGAGCAGATCGAACTCCTCATCCCCCTCCTGCTGTTCCAGGATGCGCAGCAGATCCACCGCGGGCATCAGCGCCATCTCATCCTTCTCCCCCTTGATCAGCACCCACTCGGGATTTTGATCGAGGATCATTCTAGCCGAATCGCGACTCAGCAGGGGGTTGACCTGGACCAAGTTGCGATTCATAAAACTGGCGGCACCGATGCGGCGCAGGGATTGCATCACCGGATCGGTGTGGTAGTTGAGGCCGGTGGCCTCCAGCAGGGTGTGGAACATCGACGATTTACCGAACAGTTCGCTGTTGACCAGGCTGGCGATGACGATCGCAAGCATCCCCGGCATGATGATCTCCGGGTTGTGGGTCAGTTCGATGATCGCCGTCAGCGCGGCCAGCGGCGCCTGCAGTGCGGCACCCATCACCGCACCCATGCCGATAAGGGCATAGACACCGGGGTCGGATACCTGGCCTTCGAACAACAGGCCCGGTAGGGGGGCGATGACGCCGCCGAGTGCGGCACCGATAAAGAGGGCGGGGCCGATGGTGCCGCCGGGAATGCCCAGGCCGATGCTGATCGCCGTTGCCAGGATCTTGACCACCACCAGGGTAATCAGCAGATAGAGACCCAGCTCCCCGAGCAGGATCTGGTTGACCGTGTCATAGCCGATGCCCATGATCTGGGGTACAGCCAGGGCGATCAGGCCGATCAACACCCCGGCGCTTGCGTTGCGCAGCCAAAACGCCATGTTCTGGGTCCTGTCGGAGATAAACTGGATCAGGCTGACATAGGCCGCCGATGCCGTGCCGGCAGCCAATCCCAGGAGCAGGATGAAGATCAGTTCATGCAGGGAGCCGAGCTGATTGATGGCGATATCGAAGACCCGCTCGCCGTTAAACATGATCAGCGAGAGGCTGTTGGCGGAGACGGCAGCCAGCATGATGGGGATGAAGCTGACCAGGGTGTACTCCATCATCACTACCTCGAGGGCGAAGATCACGCCCGCCAGGGGGGTGTCGAAGGAGGCGGAGATGGCGGCGGCGGTACCGCAGCCGAGCAGGGTGCGGATGCTGTTGTTGGGGAGCGAGAGATATTGCCCCAGCAGAGAGCCGCTGGCGGCGCCGAGAAATACATGGGGCCCCTCGCGGCCCACGGAATGGCCGCTGATGATGGCGATGGCGGCGCCGAAAAACTGCAACAGAAAGCCGCGCACCGAGATATGGCCCTGATGGTAGATCAGGCGTTCCATCACCCTTGGAATGCCGAGTACATGGAGGCCGTTGGCATAACGCAGAAAGACAAATCCGAGCAGCAAGCCGCCAGCGATCGGCAGCAGAAAACGCATCAGGGGGTGGAGGGCCTCATAGTTTTCGGCGCCGCCCCCGGGGAGAAGCGTGGATTGGGTCGATTCAACCAGCAGGCGGAAGAGAATGATCACGACCCCGGTAACGAAGCCGCAGATCAATCCGAGAACGGATAGAATCAGCAGCGCATCGTGGCGCGATAGCTGTAGACGCAGTCGGTCGAACCAGTTAACAATCCCTGCAAAGGGCACAGTCGGGATACCTGTCGTGTAGTTTGCGGTGCGGGTAACTGAAGAGTGTTCTCAGACGTCAGTAGAGAGCCTGGTCGTTTCTGTAGGGGCACCTGATTAATGTCGGTTAATATACTGGAGCAGTAGAAGTATGTCAGCAAATCGAATGGTTCTGGATGATCAGACGGCCTACCAAACCGGTACCGAGGTCGAACTGATGGAGCGCTTGCTGAACCTGAACGGGTCGCTGATCGTGGAGCTTGGTTGTGGCCGTGCGGGGACAACCCGTCTTCTGGCAGAGGCACACCCGGACTGCCGCTTCATCGCCACCGAGGTCGATGTCATACAGCATGAGAAGAACCAGCAAAACCCGGCGCAAAATATCAGCTTCAGACTGGAGGGGGCGGAATCCATCAGCGAACCCGACTGCAGCGTGGACATCGTGCTGATGCTGAAATCCCTCCATCATGTGCCTCAGGGGATCATGCCCCAGGCGATGAGCGAGGTGGCGCGGGTACTGAGGCCGGGTGGTATCGCCTACTTTTCGGAGCCTGTCTATCAGGGCGAGTTCAATGCCCTGCTGAGTCTGATTCACGATGAGAAGCGGGTCAGAGAGCAGGCCTTTATGGCGATTCAGGGCCTGGCGCAGAGAGGCGACATGGAGTTGCTTGGTCAGTATTTCCTCAATGTTCCCGGTCGTTACGCCTCCTGGGAGGCATTCGAGTCGCGCTTTCTCGATATCACGCACACCAAGCTGCAGATAGACGAGCAGCGCTATCGCCGGATCAGAACGGCCTTCATGAAACAGATGGGGCCGGAGGGCGCTTCGTTTCTCAAACCACACCGGATCGACCTCTTGCGCAAATGGAATATTAGTTAATTTGGATATACTGTGGTATATCGATTGCAAGCGGGCCTAAAGCCTGCTTTAATGAGAATCATTAACATTTAAATGTTTGGATACCATTGTGGCCTTCGACACCGCCATCTCCGAGGAATTGATCTCTTTGGCTAGACTGCCAACGGGCTGTCGGGCAAGGATAAAACGCATCCTGGGAGGCAGGCATCTGGTCCACAGACTGCTCAGTCTGGGTTTGAGAACGGGATCTGAAATCGAGTTGATCCAACGCCGTGGCGCCGGCGTGGTGGTGGCCAACAAGGGTGCCAGGGTGGCGCTGGGTGCCGGGGTCGCAGAGAAGTTGATGATGCAACCCCTAGAACAGGGCGATAACAGGTCCTAGGAGTCGTCGTGGCATGTCATGAGGAGCAATCAGCGGAGGCCGTCAAGGGGAAACAACCCTTGACCATCGCCCTTGCGGGCAATCCCAACTGTGGCAAGACAGCCCTCTTCAACAGCCTCACCGGGATTCGTCAGCGCACGGGAAATTGGCCGGGCGTGACGGTGGATCGCAAGGAGGGGCGCTTTACCATCGACAGCGAAGAGGTCAGCGTGGTCGATCTTCCCGGGATCTACTCCCTGGATGCGGCCTCCCTGGATGAAAAGGTGACCCGGGACTATCTCCTCTCCGGGGATGCCGATCTGATCGTCAATATCGTCGATGCCTCCAATCTGGAGCGCAACCTCTACTTCTCCGTGCAGATGCTCGAGATGGGGGTGCCGCTGCTGGTGGCGCTGAATATGATGGACGTGGCCCGCAAACGCGGCCTGGAGATCGATATCCAGCGCCTCGGTGAGGACCTTGGGTGTCTGGTGGTGCCCATCGTGGCGGTCAGCGGCGAAGGCATCACCAAGCTCAAGGCGGCGATCCAGGACCTGGCCGCAGGTGCCGTCGGTGGCGGCTTCGCCCTCGCCCAGGATGAAGTGGTTGAGCAGGCGATATCGGCGTTGGAACCGCAGCTGGATCACAGCGAGGGGCAGGGTCGCGCACAACGTCGCTGGCTGCTGCTGAAAATGCTGGAAGGGGACCGTTTTGCCCTGGGCTTCGCCGATGAAGCGCTGCTTCAGCAGGTTCACTATTGGCAGCAGCTGATCTCGGACCGCGTGGATGAGGAGCCTGACATCCACATCGCCGACACCCGCTACAGCCACGCCCATGCGATCTCGCAGAATGTGATCCAGCAGCAGGGACGGGTCGAGAAGACTGTCAGCGACCGCATCGACAAGGTGGTGTTGAGCCGTCTCTTCGGCATCCCGGTGTTCCTCTTCGTGATGTATCTGATGTTCATGTTCGCGATCAACATCGGAGGCGCGTTCATCGATCTCTTTGACGGTGTGGCCGGGGCTGTCTTTGTCGACGGTTTCGGCGAGCTGCTTGCGGCGGCGGGTCTCCCGCAGTGGCTGATCGTGCTCCTCGCCGATGGCGCGGGGGGCGGTATCCAGGTGGTTGCCACCTTCATCCCGATAATCACTGCCCTCTATCTCTTTCTCTCGGTGGTCGAGGACTCCGGCTATATGGCCAGGGCCGCCTTCGTCATGGATCGCTTCATGCGTTCCATCGGGCTGCCGGGCAAGGCATTCGTGCCGATGATCGTCGGCTTTGGCTGCAACGTGCCCGCGGTGATGGCGACCCGAACCCTGGAGAGTGAAAGGGAGCGCAAGCTCACCATCCTGATGAACCCCTTCATGTCCTGCGGCGCCCGGCTGCCGGTCTATGTGCTGTTTGCCGCCGCCTTCTTTCCGGCGAACGGGCAGAATCTGGTCTTCACCCTCTACCTGATCGGTATTATGGTCGCGATTTTTACCGGCTTGATCATGAAAAAGACCCTCCTGTCCGGTGAGAGCGCGGGATTCATGATGGAGTTGCCCCACTACCATATGCCCACCCTGCGGGGTGTCATGCTGCGTACCTGGGACCGGGTCAAGCTGTTCATCAAGGAGGCGGGGAAGGTGATCGTATTGATGGTGCTGGTAATCAACACCCTCAATTCCATCGGCACCGACGGCAGCTTCGGTAACGAGGATACCGAACACTCGGTACTCAGCAGCATCAGTAAAGCGATCACCCCCGTACTGGCCCCGATGGGCATAGACGAGGATAACTGGCCCGCCACGGTAGGTGTCTTCACCGGTATTCTGGCCAAGGAGACGGTGGTGGGCACCCTCGATGCCCTCTATACCCATCTCGCCAATGAAGAGGCGGGTGTCTCCGCCGCGGATCAGCCTTTCGATTTCTGGCAGTCGATCTCCGAAGCCCTGGCGACCGTACCGGAAAATCTCCTCGGGGTGAAGGATCAGCTCACCGATCCCCTCGCCATGGATGTGGGGGATATCAGCAGCGCGGCTGCGGCCGCCGAGGCGCAAGAGGTCAATCTTGGCGTCTTCGGCGCCATGGCCGCCCGCTTCGACGGCCGGGCGGGGGCCTTTGCCTATCTGCTATTCATCCTGCTCTATTCCCCCTGTGTGGCCACCATCGGCGCCATCCGTCGCGAGGCAGGGCCCCGCTGGGCAGGTTTCGTAGTGGTCTGGTCCACCGGTATCGCCTTTATCGGTGCGAGCCTCTTCTATCAGTCCGCAACCTATGCCGATCACCCGCAAAGCGCACTGGCCTGGATTGTCGGTCTGACGCTGCTGCTGTTTACCATCATCGGTGCCTTGAGATACTGGTCGCAGCGCAGCCAACAACTGGTCTCTGAAGTGGGAGTGTGAACCGGCGATGATGCTCAGCTCGATACGGGACTATCTTTCCAGGCGGGGTCAGGCGACCCTGGCGGATATCGCGCTCCATGTGGATGCGGAACCCGATGCAGTCAGGGGGATGCTGCAGCAGTGGGTACGCAAGGGCAGGGTGGAGCAGCGCAAGGTGGAGGCCGCTTGCGGCACCAGCTGTCAGCGTTGTACTCCCGCTGCGATGGAGCTCTATATCTGGAGAGGTTAGATCCTCACGCCCTTCAATTAGCTTTTTCGACGTTGTAGGTAGTCATCTCTTTAGCTTGATGACCAGGCTGTTGATATTGTTCTCCTTGGCGAGTCGTCGAACTGTGTTTATTTGGGACTGAGAGTGATAGGGGCCGCTGCGTACGCGGTGATAGGTATCCCGGTTGTTGATGCTGACCTTTTGGATCTCCGCCTCGATCCCGATCAATGCAAGTTTTGCCTTCAGCCGGTCCGCATCCTGGTGCTTTCTGAAAGAGCCCATCTGCAGCACATAACTCTCCTGTTTCCGGATCGCGGCTGTGTCGGTCGGTTGTTTTATTTTCTCCTCATTGTCCCTGGCCGGGGTTACGATCTCCTCATCGGGTATCACGACCTCCATTTCAGGCAGGATGGTGTAGAACTCGAAGGTGGGCCTGGTGGCTACACTCTGCTGTTGTTCGGCGCTCTCCGACCTGGGTGTGGGTATACCGGGTACTTTGTTGGTGGAAAGACCCGGTCCCAGCTTGAGCCAAATCACACCCATCAGAAAGGCGCCGGCCACCAATCCGCCGAAGAGATGGAACAGGCAGCTGCCGCTGTTCTGGCGCTGCTTCTTTTTTTTGTGGGCGCGATGCTTGTAGTCGGCCATCGGCTTACATCTTCTCCGGTGCCGAGACACCGAGCAGATTCAAACCGTTACGCACGACCTGCCTGGTGGCGAGGATGAGCTGCACTCTTGCATTTCGCAGCGCACTATCCTCGATGAGGAACTTGTGGGCGTTGTAGTAGGTATGGAAGTCGTTGGCCAGTTCACGCAGGTAGTGGGTCAACTGGTGCGGTTCTTCATGCAGCGCCGCGGCTTCAACGGCCTCGGGGTACTTGGCCAGGCTGGTAATCAGGCTCTGCTCGTGAGGTTCGCTAAGCAATCCGTAGTCCGCCGCCGATGGATCACTCGCCACCGGGATCCCCTGTTCGGCGGCCTGTTGGAAGACGCTGCAGATACGGGCATGGGCATACTGCACATAGTAGACCGGGTTGTCATTCGACTGGGACTTGGCCAGGTCGAGGTCGAAGTCCATGTGCTGCTCGCACTTGCGCATGACATAGAAAAAGCGCGCGGCATCGGCGCCGACCTCCTTGCGCAGTTCGCGCAGGGTGACGAACTCGCCGGAGCGGGTGGACATCTGCACCTTCTCGCCCCCGCGGTAGAGAATCGCGAACTGCACCAGCAGGACATCGAGCTTGGAGGGATCGTCCCCCAGCGCCTGCAGGGCCGCCTTCACTCGCGGTACGTAACCGTGGTGGTCGGCGCCCCAGACATCGATGACCCGATCGAAACCTCGCTCCAGCTTATCCATGTGGTAGGCGATATCGGATGCGAAATAGGTTGTCTGTCCATTGTCGCGGATCACCACCCGGTCCTTTTCGTCCCCGTAGTCGGTGGAGCGGAACCAGACCGCGCCCTCCTTCTCGTAGAGGTGACCGCTGTTGCGCAGGCGTTCGATGGCGCGATTGACCGCGCCGCTCTCGGTCAGGCTGCGTTCCGAATACCACTCGTCATAGGTGACGCCGAAAAGCCCGAGATCGTCGCGGATATCGTCGAGGATGGTGTTGAGACCCAGCTCGAAGACGAAGCGATAGCGATTGTCACCGAGCAGCTGCTTGGCGCGCAGGATAAGGTCGTCGATGTGGGCTTCCTTGTCGCCGCCGTCCGGCTCGTCCGCGGCAACACCCTGGAAAACCGCCTCGGCATCCTGTTTGTATGCCTCGCCGTGGTCACGGTGCAGGGTGGCGGCGATATCCCATACATAGTCCCCACGGTAACCGTTGGCAGGGAAGCTCAGGGTCTCGTCGCAGAGCTCCAGGTAACGCAGCCAGACCGAGGTTGCGAGTATATCCATCTGCCGTCCGGCATCGTTTACATAGTACTCGCGATGGACATCGAAACCGATCGCCTCGAGGAGATCGGCTACCACAGAGCCGTAGGCCGCGCCACGGCCATGTCCCACGTGGAGGGGGCCGGTGGGATTGGCGGAGACAAATTCGACCTGGATCCGTCTGCCGCGCCCCAGTTCGCTGCGGCCATAGCTGGGGCCCTGTTCGAGGATGGCTGGGATCAGGCTGTGATAGGCGGAAGCGGCCAGGGAGAAGTTGATAAATCCGGGGCCGGCGATAGCGCAGCTTTCGAGCAGAGCGGATGACGGCAGGGCGTCGAGCAGTCGCTGGGCCAACTCCCGGGGATTGGTGCGGGCGGGTTTGGCCAGGACCATGGCGATATTGGTGGCGAAATCCCCATGTCGGCTGTCCCGGGTACGCTCGATCTTGGGCGCAACGACCGCCTCAGGCGGAATCACCCCATCTTGGGTCAGCCGTTGCAGCGCTGCCGCCACCAGTTGCTCGATCTGCTTCTTCATCTTGTCGTTCGAATTGCCAGCTTACAAGGGCGGCAAGGATACCAGGAATCATGCCTTTCGGGGGAGGGGTCTGTCTGAATTTAGGTCAGAAAGGGTTCATTTGCCGGTCATCTGGATGTCATTCCCGGTTTCTACACTTTATTACATATATGAATTCTGAGGAAAAAAGAACTATGTCTGTTGAAAGACGCTACAGTAAACGCTATCCCATGCAGGGGGAAGTCTATATCCGCTACCGTAAACAGCAGGTGTTCCCTGCCGAGGCAGCGAACTGCTCGGTTCAGGGGATCTATTTAAATACCCAGAACCTGACCATGATCACCGGGTCGATGGTCGAGCTGGAGTTCTTTTACGGTGGCAGGCACTGGACGGTGACGGGCATAGTCACCCATGCCCAACAGGATGGTGTGGGTGTGATGTTCTGGAGACCTCAGGTCGAACTCTATGACGCAGTGATCGCGGTAGCCAATCGCAAGCAGCACATCGGTCCCCGTGGGATTGTACCGACAGAGGCCGTGGTCTGAGCCCCGTGCTATTTTCCCCGGCCTCCCGGTCACCCGCCAAGATGATCGCTCGATGTGAAATTCCCTAGAGAGCCTGGGATTGTCATCTCTGTGTAACAAATCTCCTGTTTAATTGCTGCATCTTAAATCATTATGGGTACAGCGATGACAGTCCCGAGAATACTTGCTGTTGATGATGAACCGGCCGTCGGCGAGATGTTGCGGTTTATTTTGGAGCAGGATGGATTTCAGGCTGATTTCGTCGAAGATGCGACGCAAGCCATCAACCAGATACGCAAATCCAAACCCGATCTGATCCTCCTCGATTGGATGATGCCGGGGATGAGCGGCCTGGAGCTGGCGGGCCGCCTGAAGAAAGACAGGGACACCGCGGGGATCCCTATCATCATGCTCACCGCCAAAGGCGAGGAGGACGATAAGGTTCGCGGCCTCGATATCGGTGCCGAAGACTATGTCACCAAACCCTTCTCCGCCAGGGAGCTGCTGGCGAGAATCCGCTCCATCCTGCGCCGTGTCTCTCCCCTGTTGGCGGGGGATCAACTCGAATGCGGCGGTCTTGTGCTCGACCCGGTGAGCCACCGGGTAACCTCGGATGGCGAGGGCGTCGAGCTGGGCCCCACCGAGTTCCGGCTGCTCCACTTCTTCATGTCCCATCGTGAGCGGGTCTTTACCCGGGGACAGCTCCTGGATCAGGTATGGGGCACCAACGTCTATATAGAGGAGCGCACGGTGGACGTGCATATTCGGCGTCTGCGCAAGGCCCTGGAGCCGACCAGCAAGGACAAGTTGCTGCAGACCGTACGTGGCGCCGGCTATCGCTTCTCGGACAAGTTTTGAATCCTGACGGATCCCGATCCGAATGGGATTCGCGGCACTAGGATTCGTCGGGGATTGGGAGTAGTGAGAGGCAGGGATGTATTCAAGAAGTAATTTAATTAATTTTGTAATACAACTGTAACATTTCTCTCATTTTCTATTCATCTTGAGCGCCTATTCTCTAGCGCCTGATTACAACATCAAGCCAGTTCACTGGTTCTCTACGAAGGAGAGATTGAAACATGAAAAAGCTGATATCAGCAGCGGTTGCACTTTCATTGACCGGTTTCGTTGGCATGGCCTCTGCACGGGACTACATTAGCGTGGTCGGTTCCTCTACCGTCTACCCTTTCGCCACCGTGGTTGCCGAGCAGTTCGGTAAAACCACCAAGTTCAAAACACCCAAGATCGAGTCCACCGGTTCCGGCGGCGGTCTGAAGCTCTTCTGCGCTGGTGTCGGCGTCGAGCATCCCGACATCACCAACGCCTCGCGTCGGATCAAGAAGTCCGAGGTTGATCGCTGTGCCGGCAACGGCATCAACGATATCATCGAGGTGAAGGTCGGTTACGACGGCATCGCCCTGGCCAACTCCAAGGCGGCTCCCCGTTTCTCCGTCTCCCGTAAGGATATCTTCCTGGCCCTGGCCAAAGAGGTTCCGGATCCGAAGGATCCCGCCAGCGGCAAGCTGGTGGCCAATCCCTACCAGACCTGGAAGGATGTCAACAAAGACCTCCCCGATATGGCTATCGAAGTCTTAGGTCCTCCTCCCACTTCCGGTACCCGTGACGCCTTCGCCGAGCTGGCGATGGAGGGCGGCTGCAAGAAGATCGACTGGATCAAGGCGATGAAGAAGAAAGACAAGAAGATGTACAAGTCGGTCTGCCACACTGTGCGTGAGGACGGCAAATACATCGAGGCCGGCGAGAACGACAATCTGATCGTGCAGAAACTGGAAGCCAACAAGGGCGCCCTGGGCGTCTTCGGCTACAGCTTCCTCGACCAGAACTCCGACAAGGTGCAGGGCTCACTGGTTGACGGTGTTGCGCCGACCTTCGAGCTGATCGCCGACGGCAGCTATCCGGTATCCCGCCCGCTCTACTTCTACGTGAAGAAGGCGCACATGGGCAAGATCCCGGGTATCGAAGAGTACCTGGCCGAGTTCACCAGCGACAAGGCCTGGGGTGATGACGGCTATCTGGCCGACAAGGGTCTGATCCCGATGCCGACTGAAGAGCGCAAGGCTTTCAAGAGTGACGTCGACTCGAAGACCTCTCTGAAACTCTAAGCCTCTGTCTTGAGCTGAAGGAGCGGCTGTCTCTCTGTAACAGGGGGCAGCCGCTTTTTTCCTGGGAACCGTCATGCAATCGACAACGCTGATCATTGTTTTATTGGGCCTCATGACTTTGGCCTACTATATGGGCCGCAAGCGCTCCCTGAGTCTGGTGAATGGCCGGGTCAGGGATCTCCATTCGTTGCCATCCTACTATGGTATTCACACCGCCCTCTGGTGCGGGGTTCCGGCACTGATTCTGTTCGTGTTCTGGATCTCCTTCGAAGGGGCCGTGGTGACGGGTATGGTGGTGGATAACCTGCCCCAGGAAATCCAGGAGCTTCCCCCGGAACGGCTCAACCTGGTAATGAACGATATCCGCAACCTGGCCCAGGGTGATATCGTCTCCCGGGAGGTCGACGAGACCATGCAGGGTGCCGCCGACCACTACTCCTCGCTGTTGCGCATCAGCGACATGTCGCTGTTCGTGATTGGGCTTTCGGTGGCGATCCTGGGCGGATTGCTGGCGCAACGTTCCATCAATCGCCACCAACGTGCCCGCAACCGGGTGGAAAAGGCGATCAACTTCTTCCTCGTCTCCAGCTCATCGCTGGCGATCTTTACCACCATCGGTATCGTGCTCTCGGTGCTATTCGAGTCGATACGCTTTTTCCAGCAGATACCGGTTACTGAATTTATTTTCGGCCTGGAGTGGTCGCCGCAGACGGCGATCAGGGCGGACCAGGTCGGATCCTCCGGTGTCTTCGGCGCCATTCCGCTGTTCGCGGGCACCTTCCTCATCACCATTATCGCGATGTTCGTCGCCGTCCCCATCGGCCTGATGTCGGCGATCTACATGGCCGAGTACGCAGGTAAGCATTTTCGCGCTCTCGCCAAGCCGGTACTTGAGGTCCTGGCCGGTATACCCACCGTCGTCTACGGCTTTTTCGCGGCCCTTACGGTGGCCCCCTTTTTCCGCGATCTGGGAACCAGCCTGGGCTTGAGCGTCTCCTCCGAGTCTGCCCTCGCCGCGGGTGTGGTGATGGGGATCATGATCATCCCCTTTGTCTCCTCGCTCTCGGACGATGTTATCAATGCGGTACCCCAGGCGATGCGCGACGGCTCTTACGGCCTCGGCGCGACCCGCTCCGAGACCATCCGCCAGGTGATCATCCCGGCCGCCCTGCCGGGCATCGTCGGTGGTGTACTGTTGGCGGTCTCCCGGGCCATCGGCGAGACCATGATCGTGGTCATGGCCGCCGGTCTCTCCGCCAACCTCACCGCCAATCCCCTGGAGGCGGTGACCACGGTTACCGTGCAGATCGTCACCCTATTGGTGGGCGATCAGGAGTTCGACAGCGCCAAGACATTGGCAGCCTTTGCCCTTGCCCTGGTGCTCTTTACCATCACCCTGGCCCTTAACATGATCGCACTGCACATCGTGCGTAAATATCGTGAACAGTATGAATAATAATCTGCAGCAACAACACGACCGGACGATGGTGCGGGTTCAGCAGGGCTTGGATCGTCGCTATCGTCAAGAGAAAAGGTTTCAGCGAATAGGCCTGGGGGCGATCATCCTCGGTCTGGTGTTTGTCTCGTTTCTCTTTATCAGCATCATCGCCAACGGCTACACCGCCTTTCAGCAGACCTATGTAAAAATAGACGTCAATTTCGATCCCGAGATGATTGCGCCGATTGGGGAGACCGACCAGGAGGTGCTCTCCAAGGCGAACTACGGCGGTTTGGTTAAAAAGACGCTCAGGGACATGTTTCCCGAGGTCACCAATCGACGCGAGAAGAAGGTTCTCTACAGTCTGGTGAGCACAGGTGCCAGCTTTCAGTTGCGGGATATGGTGATGCAGGATCCTGCCCTGATCGGTACCCAGCAGAGTGTCTGGGTGTTGGCGGACGACGATGTGGACATGCTGATCAAGGGCCATATCGATCTCAATGTTCCCGAGAGCGATCGCCGCATCAAGAACAACCAGATGGCATGGATCCAGAGCCTGCAGGCGGAGGATCGTATCGAGAAGCGCTTCAACACCATATTCTTCTCCGCCGGGGACTCCCGCGAACCCGAGCTGTCTGGTATCAAGGGCGCTGTCCATGGCTCTTTCTTCACCTTGATGATCTGCCTGTTGATCTCGTTCCCGGTAGGTGTGGCCGCGGCGGTCTACCTCGAGGAGTTCGCCCCCAAGAACCGCTGGACCGATATCATCGAGGTCAATATCAACAACCTGGCGGCGGTACCCTCCATCGTCTTCGGCCTGCTCGGCCTGGCGGTCTTCATCAACTTCTTCGGCCTGCCCCGCTCGGTACCACTCGTTGGTGGTTTGGTGCTGGCCCTGATGACCCTGCCGACGATCATCATTGCCAGTCGCGCCGCCTTGAAGTCGGTGCCGCCGTCGATCCGCGAGGCGGCACTCGGTGTCGGGGCGTCACCGATGCAGACCATCACCCACCATGTGCTGCCCCTGGCGATGCCGGGGATGCTTACCGGCACCATCATCGGCATGGCCCAGGCCCTGGGCGAGACCGCGCCGCTGCTGATGATCGGCATGGTGGCCTTCATCGTCGATATCCCTGGCGGGCCCTTCGATCCCTCGGCGGTACTGCCGGTGCAGATCTACCTCTGGGCAGACAGTCCGGAGCGTGCCTTCGTGGAACGCACATCCGCGGCGATCATGGTGCTGTTGGCCTTCCTCATCAGTATGAATCTGTTGGCCGTCTGGTTGAGAAAGAAATTTGAGCGGCGCTGGTAAAGCGACGCAAGCGAGGTAAGTATGGAAGAGTTTGTCAATGAGAGTGGCGTGGTCACCAAACCACTGAATCCGGAAGCCGCAACCGAGGTCGATATGCAGGCGTCATACGAACAGCATGGCAGCGGGACGGTGGGGGAGATCTACGTGGACGATCCCCGCATGACCTGTAGAAACGTCAATGTCTACTACGGTGAGAAGCAGGCAATTTTCGATGTCAATCTCGACATCGGCAAGAACCAGGTGATCTCGATGATCGGGCCCTCCGGCTGCGGCAAGTCGACCTTCCTGCGCTGTCTGAACCGCATGAACGACACCATCGATGTCTGTCGCGTCACCGGTCAGATCAAGATGGACGACCAGGACATCTACGATGGCGGCCTCGACGTGGTGCCGCTGCGTGCCAGCGTCGGCATGGTATTTCAGAAGCCCAATCCGTTCCCGAAGTCGATCTACGACAATATCGCCTACGGACCTCGCATCCATGGCCTCAGTGACAATGCCAAGCATCTGGACGAGATCGTCGAGAGTTCACTCACCCGGGCCGGCCTCTGGGAGGAGGTCAAGGATCGCATGGATCAACCCGGTACCGGCCTCTCCGGCGGTCAGCAGCAGCGCCTTTGCATTGCGCGGGCGATTGCGGTCAGTCCGGAGGTGATCCTGATGGACGAGCCCTGTTCCGCCCTCGATCCCATCGCCACCGCAAAGATCGAAGAGTTGATCGATGAGCTGCGGGAAAACTACACCATCGCCATCGTCACCCACTCCATGCAGCAGGCGGCGCGGGTGAGCCAGCGCACCGCCTATTTCCATCTCGGCAAGCTGATCGAGGTGGGTGAAACGGACCAGATCTTTACCAACCCCCGGCACAAATTGACCGAGGACTACATCACCGGTCGCTTCGGTTAAGGATGAAACAGATGAATGAGATGACCAGCGGACATACTGTAAAGGCATTCACCGAAGAACTGGATAGCATCAACCAGCTCGTGATCGAGTTGGGGGAGCTGGGCCTGGACCAGCTGCGTCGGGCGGTGCAGACGCTCATGGACGAGGATACCAAGGAGGCGGGCCTGGTCATCGATAGGGACCGGGAACTCAACGAGATCGACATCAAGGCCGATGAGGAGATCATCCGCCTGATCGCCAAACGTCAGCCGGTGGCCAAGGATCTGCGCGACATTCTCACGGTGCAGAAGATCATCACCGACCTCGAGCGGGTCGGCGACGAGGCGCGCAAGATCGCCAATCTTACCATCCACTTCTACGACAACGGCAAGCCGCCACCAAGCAACGAGATCCTGCGCGATATCTATGATATGGCCACCTTTGTCGACGATATGCTCAACAAGAGCCTGCAGGCCTTCGTCAAGGTGGATCTCAAGATCGCTCTCGATGTCATCGAACAAGAGAAGCGGCTGTTCGATGAATTCAGGGGTTCACTGCGCCGCCTCTCGACCTTTCTCATGGAAGACTCGCGCAGTGTGGGCCACGTGGTGGATATCGTGCTCGCGCTGCGGGCGCTGGAACGCATCGGCGGCCACGCCAAGAATATCGGCGGCCACGTGATCTTCCTGATCACAGGCAAGGATGTGCGGCACGAGAATCTGAGTGCGATCTACAGCGAGGTCGCAGATCTCGCCTGACAGTACGAAGGACGCAAATCGGCGACTGGAATCCTGATAACGGGGGCTAAGTGATGCGAATTGCCTAGCCCTGTTGAGTGCCGCCAGGCGAGGGGCGTTATCGGCTGGCCGAATCCTGTTTGATCGGAACCGGTGCGATGTGCCATATCCGTTCGCAATACTCCTTGATAGCCCGGTCTGAGGAAAACCAGCCGCATCTTGCGCTGTTCAGAATTGATGCACGGATCCATTTGTCCCTCTCTCTCCAGGTCTGATCCACCTTTTGCTGACATGCACGATAGGCGGAGAAATCCTCGAGGACGTAGAAATGGTCGTGGTTTAACAGCATATCGAGCAGCGGATGGAACTTTCTCTCATCCCGTGGCGAGAAGCATCCATCCCTGATGGCATCGATGATTTGCCGCAACTGTGGATCCGTTAGATAGCGATCGCGGGGGAAGTAGTTGCTGGCGCGACGGGTTGCCACCTCCGATTCGGTAAGACCGAAAAGAAAGAAGTTCTCCTTGCCCACCCGGTGTCGGATCTCTATGTTGGCCCCATCCAGGGTGCCGATCGTGAGGGCGCCGTTGAGGGCGAATTTCATGTTCCCTGTCCCCGAGGCCTCCATCCCCGCGGTTGAGATCTGCTCCGAAAGGTCGGCGGCGGGGTATATCCTCTCGGCATTGCTGACATTGAAATTGGGCAGGAAGGCGATACGCATCTTGTCATTGACATCCCGGTCGGCGTTCACCGTTCTGGCGACGGCGTGGATCAGCTCGATGATCAGCTTGGCGAAGTGATAGCCGGGGGCGGCCTTGCCCGCGAAGAGCCATGTGCGCGCCGGCGCATCCTCATCAAGACCCCGCTTGAGCGCCAGATAGCGGCCGATGACGTGGAGAATATTGAGATGTTGGCGCTTATATTCATGAAAGCGTTTGACCTGGCAGTCGAAAAGGCTTTCCGCTTCGACCTCGATGCCGGAGCTGTCACGGATCTTCTCCGCCAGCAGGCGTTTGTTCTTGCGTTTGACCTCGCCCCAGGCAGCGCGAAAATCGGCTTTCTCGGCCCACGCCTCGAGTTCCCGCAGACGCAGCAGATCCCTGGTCCAGGCGTCGCCGATGGTATCGTTGATCAGCTCGGTCAAGGCCGGATTGGCAAGAATGAGAAACCGGCGCGGGGTCACGCCGTTGGTGACATTGGTGAAACGCTCGGGATCCAGGGTGTGGAACTCCTGCAATACGCGCTGCTGCAACAGGCGGCTGTGCAGCTTCGCCACGCCGTTGATGCGGTGACTGGCGACACTGGCGAGATGGGCCATGCGAACGCTACGGCCGAAGCGCTCGTCAATCAGTGAGATACGGGCCAGTAGCTCGTCTTCGTAGGAGAGGGCCCGGACCCGCTGAAGAAAACGGTGGTTGATTTCATAGACGATCTCGAGGTGCCTGGGCAGGAGCTCGCCGAACAGCTCCACCGGCCAGGTCTCCAATGCCTCGGGGAGCAGGGTGTGGTTGGTATAGGAGACGCTCCCGCGGACCAGCCCCCATGCCTCATCCCACGCCATTGCATGAACATCGATCAAGAGACGCATCAGTTCGACCACCGCGATGGCCGGGTGGGTGTCGTTGAGCTGGATGGCGAACTTCTCCGGCAGCAGAGCGAGGGATGAATTCTGCTGCAGGAGGAGGCGGAGAATATCCTGAATGGTGCAGGAGCAGAAGAAATACTCCTGCTCGAGGCGCAGGCGTTTGCCCTGCATCGGTTCATCGTTGGGATAGAGCACCTTGCTGATGGTCTCCGAGGCGATCTTCTCATCGACCGCGCGTTCGTAGTCGCCCACGTTGAAGGCCTCGAGGTTGAACGCCTCGCAGGCCTGGGCGTTCCAGAGCCGCAACAGATTGACCGTCGGCACCCGATAGCCGGGGATCGGCGTGTCGTAGGCAACGCCCCTGACCAGGCGTTGGGGATGCCAGCGGACGGTATAGCGGCCGTCCGCATTGGTGTAGTGTTCGGTGGTGCCGCCGAAACCGACCTCGAAACTGATTTCGGGTCGGGGAACCTCCCAGGGATTGCCGCCACGCAACCATTTATCGGCGAGTTCCACCTGGCGGTCATCCCTGATTGCCTGTTCGAAAATACCGAACTCATAGCGGATCCCGTAGCCGATGGCGGGTATCTGCAGGGTCGCCAGGGAATCGAGGTAGCAGGCGGCCAGTCTGCCCAGGCCGCCGTTTCCGAGACCGGGTTCCGGCTCCTGCGCCGCGATCTCGTCGAGGTCGAACCCAAGCCCTGCCATTGCCTGGCGCACCTGGGGTTCGATGTCCAGCGCCAGCATCGCGTTCCGCAGATGGGGGCCGGGAAGATACTCCGCGGAGAGATAGCAGACGCTGCGGCTTGCCTGCCGGTAGTAGGTGCTCGCGGTGTCTATCCAGTTGTTCAACAGGCGGTCGTGAACGCTCCATGCCAGGGCCAGGTAGGCGTCGTTTTGCGATGCCACCTGCGGAAACCGGGCCTGAACAAAGTAGAGATTGTCGAGGAACGAGTGTTGAATGGACTCGATATCTGCAGCTGTTCGGTAGTCGGCGTACTTTTTTTTCTTCATCGGGTGATATTGTCCGCGTTGTCCTTTACCGAAGCTTAGATAGTAATCCCTGAAACGCACAAGAGACAGCTGTTCCTCACCACAGGGTGGGCTTGAGGTTCAGGGTCTCGAAACTATCGGCCCTGCCCGGAGTCTACCCAGTGCAATAGCGGGTGCCTTTGGTCGATGGTCTGTCTCAGCCGAGCTGTTTCATTGACGTCCTGATTGAATCGGAACTCTCCGGACATGGCCGATATAGGGGTGTTATGGAGACGCCCCCACAGATGGATTTGTTTAGATGTACTGTTTAAAGAGATATACTATCTATACCGGTTTCCCCTCTCCACTCAGGTACGGCAACAGTTTTGCTGATCCCTGCTGCCATCGGTATTCAAGTGACCGGTGGATAGCATGGCGATAAGGATTGATTATGGGTCAAACGGATAGGTTACGACTGCCATTCCCGCTCCTGTTTCCATTGCTGCTGGGGTTGATGCTGCTCGCCTCGGGGTGTTCGATCTCCTATTCCACGGAGGTCGACTCCGAGCAGAAGATATCGGCGAGCAGCGGTAATTTTGACGGCGACCTGGATTCGGGGGACCAGTTCGGAAGCGCCATCGCCACGATCGGAGATCTGGAAGGTGATGGGGTGAGCGACCTGGCCGTGGGCGCACCCTTCGATGACGACAGCGGAGAGAACCGGGGGGCCGTGTGGGTGCTCTTCATGGACAGCGATGGCTCGGTGGATAGCGAGCAGAAGATCTCCGCCGATGCTGGTGGATTCGATGGGACGCTGGATGACGAGGATCAGTTCGGCAGCGCCATCGCCCCCCTCGGCGATCTCAACAACGACGGCTTCCTGGACATAGCCGTGGGCGCGCCGCTGGATGACGATGGTGGAAGCGACAAGGGCGCGGTGTGGATTCTGTTTCTCAACGGCGAGGGTGGGGTGGAGTCGGAGCAGAAGATCTCGGACGACGACGGCGATTTTCCGGGGGACCTGGACGATGACGATCAGTTTGGCCGTGCGCTGGCCGCTATTGGCGATCTCAACAGGGATGGGGTCAACGACCTGGCAGTCGCTGCACCCAACGATGATGATGGCGGCACCGACCGGGGTGCGGTCTGGATTCTGTTCATGAACAGCGATGGTACGGTCAGCTCGGTACAAAAGATATCCTCCGACCGGGGCGGTCTCGATCGCGATCCGGAAAATGAAGACCGCTTCGGCAGCGCACTGACGGAGATCGGGGATCTCGACGATGACGGTGTCGTCGATCTTGCCGTCGGCGTGAGTGGCGACGATGACGGCGGCAGCGATCGCGGCGGTCTGTGGATTCTGTTTCTGAATGATGACGGCAGTGTGGATTCGATGAGACGCATCACCCAGACCCGTGGCGGGTTTGAGGGGTCGCTGAGCGACAATGATCAGTTCGGCAACGCCGTGTCCAATCTCGGTGATATCAATGACGACGGTATTGTCGACCTGGCCGTGGGTGCCAAGCGGAGTGACGACGGCGGCGCCGAGCGGGGTGCCGTGTGGATCCTCTTCATGGAGATCAACGGCGAGGTCATCTCTTCCACAAAACTCTCCGATACCGAGGGTAATTTTGGCGGCGACCTGGATAGTGGCGATCACTTCGGCAGTGCGCTGGCGCACCTCGGGGACCTTGACGGCGATGGCATCGGCGACATAGTGGTCGGCGCCTGCCTGGACGATGACGGCGACACGGACAGCGGGGCGGTCTGGGTTCTCTTCATGGGCGATGCGGACACTGATTTCGACAGGGAAGAGGGCGGACTTTTTGACATGTCCCAAGAAGATCTGAATACCATTTTAAACGGTTCAGGCAGCGCGAATTGAATGGAGTGATGCGGATCTGTGAATGCCATGACCGGTTGGCGGTGGCTAAAGCATCTCCTGCGGATCCACATCGACAGACCATCGGACCCGGCGCGAACCGGATAATTGCGTAAGTCCCGCGACCCACGCCATCAGCCACTGGTGCAACGGCTGGCGCTGTGCCGACTGTATCAGCAGATGGGCCCTGGTTTTACCCGCTTTGCGCGCCATCGGCGCAGGTACCGGCCCCCAGAACTCAAGTGATGCGCTGCCGTTGAGTTCCCGGCCAAGTTTCACCGCTTGCTTGAGAAAGTGCTCCGGATCCGCGGCCTTGGTCGATTCGGCGCGCAGCAGCACCTGGTGGGAGAAGGGGGGGAAGGCCGCCGCTCTCCTCTCCTCGAGGGCCTCGCTGGCAAAGGCCTCGTAGCCCTTTGTCGTCAGCAGCTGCAGCAGGGGATGGTCCGGATGGCGGGTCTGGATCAACACCCTGCCGGGACGCCCGGCCCTGCCTGCCCGGCCGGAGACCTGCAGAACCAGTTGCGCCATGCGTTCAGAGGCACGGAAATCGGCGCCGAAGAGGCCTTGATCCACATCCAGAATGGCGACCAGGGTGACGTCGGGGAAATGGTGGCCCTTGGCTAGCATCTGGGTGCCGAGCAAAAGCGGGTAGTCTCCTGCCCTGATCCGCGAAAGCAACACCTCGAGGCTGCCCTTGCGGCTGGTGGAATCGCGGTCGATTCGTGCCAGGGGGGTGCCGGGGAAGAGGCGCTGCAGGCTCTCCTCCACACGCTCGGTTCCCTGGCCAACGGGCCGCAGGTCGGCACTGCCGCAACTGGGGCAGTGGTCGGGCTCGCGGCGCTGGTGGCCGCAGTGGTGGCACCAGAGCAGGCGCGATTGACGATGGTGAGTCATGCGGGCATCGCAGCGGGGGCAGTCGGTCAGCCAGCCGCAGGCATGGCAGGTCAGCAGGGGTGCGTAACCCCGCCGGTTGAGAAACAGCAGGGCCTGCTCTTCTGCATCGAGGGTCTGCCGCAGCTGTTTGATCAGGGCGGGTGAGAGACCGCCATCGAGATGCACGCTGCGTATATCCAGCAGCATCAGGGCCGGCATCCGGGCGCTGCCGACCCGTTGCGTGAGGTTGAGACGGGTATAGCGTGCCTCAGCCGAATTTCTCAGTGACTCGAGCGAGGGTGTGGCGGAACCAAGCACGACCGGACAGCCGCGCTGCTGGCCACGAACCAGCGCCAGGTCTCTGGCCGAGTAGCGAAATCCCTCCTGCTGTTTATAGGAGAGATCATGCTCTTCATCGACAATGATCAGGCCCAGTCTCGGCATGGGCGTGAACACAGCGGAACGGGTGCCGATCAGGATCGGCCGTTGTGCCTGCCGCATCGCCTGCCAAACCCGTTCCCGTTCACCGTCGGAGAGGCCGGAGTGGAGCACCGCCACGCCCTCTCCCATGCTCTTTTTGAAGCGTTGCAGGAGTTGTGGCGTCAAGCCGATCTCCGGTACCAGCAGCAGCGCCTGTTGATCGTTCGCCACAACCGTCTCGATCAGGCGCAGGTAGACCTCAGTCTTGCCGCTGCCGGTAACACCGTGGAGCAGAAAGGGCCTGAAGCTTCCCAGGTGGCGGCGAACCTGATCGACCGCTTCGCGCTGCTCGGGATTGAGAACGATCTTGGCCGGTCTGGCGGTTGGTTGTACCGGTTCCTGGATAGGGCAGCTCTCGATCCATCCCTTGTCCAGGAGTGACCGGATCACGCCCTGGGAGATCCGGTGGCGCGACATCAGGGTCGAGCGCTCCATGCCTTGCGGCGTCTCCGCGAGGGCATTCAGGAGTGCGAGCTGCTTCGGGGCACGCCGCAGCGACGCCGCTTCCACCGCGGTCCCGGCGGCAGTGAGGCGAAGTCCGCGCTCGCTGACGCCGGTAGGGCTTCGCTCCCTGCGCAGCGTGACCGGCAGGGCGTTGAAGATGACGTCACCCAGGGGGTGTTGGTAGTAGGCCGCGGCCCAATGCAGCAGACGCAGATCGGCGGCGCCAAGGAGTGGTTGGGGATCGATCTGCCTCAATGCGCGCTTGAGCTTCTCCGGTTCAATCTCGCTTGCTGCTTTCACTGCGATCAGAATACCGGTACGGCTGCTGCGGCCAAAGGGGATCTGATAGCGACAGCCAACGATGGGGACCTGGGCTGATTCCTTGGGTGGAAGATAGTCGTAAAGGCGCCTCAGGGGGCCGGGCAGGGCGATTTGTAATATCGGGTCCGAAACCATGCCGGTGACTGTATCATGGGGGCAAGTCTGAAGAGAGGTTTTTACTCTGGAGCGCGCTGCAGCCGAAGCATTAATTTTTCCACAACATCTGTGGATAACTTTGTGTGTAATTTTAGAATATTACGCCAAAGGCCTTGTCTCTGCTGGATTCCCATTAATTTGTATATTTTTTCGCCATTTTGATTAATGTCTGTGGTTACAGTCGGTTATAGTAAATCAGATTGTTCTAATAGAGTTATCTGTTCAACCACGTCGATGCTGTATTGCAACAAGAGAGCGAGTGTGCATAAAAAGCGGCTTTGCGCGTCAGTAACCGCTTACGCAACACCTTTTGAAAGTACAATCTGGAAGCGCAAGGAGCTGTGGCGTGTAAGAGACATAGCACACTGTCTGCCGCCCCGGTGTGTTTCGATTCGATCTCTTATTCCCTACTAAACGAGAGAAAACCGCCCGGATTTCTATGCCTTGGCCCAGGTGTGGAGAAAAACGCCCTATGGTGTTACAAGGAGAGGTGAGGGAGGAGACTATCGTGACCCAATGGCAGATCATTTCGGAGCACATCGCGCAGACCACGGGCAGGCCGTTCAACCCCCTTGAGCCGAGGCATGTGGGCGGAGGCTGCATCAATACCGGGGTGCGCTTGACCGATGGTGAGCGCACCTATTTTGTAAAATTGAACACGGCTTCCCTGCTCGATATGTTCGAGGCGGAGGCGGATGGTCTTCGGGAGATGGCGGATACCCGCACCATCAGGGTACCTGAGCCCCTCTGTTGCGGCTTGAGCGATAGTCAATCCTACCTGGTGATGGAGTACATCGACAT
>NATV01000133.1 GCA_003094535.1 gamma proteobacterium symbiont of Ctena orbiculata
ACGGGAATGGTCGTTGTGTTCCTCAAGATCGGGATGCAGGTAGAGTGGGAGGGTGAGCTGTCGATCAATGAGATGGTCAATGAAGGGGTACGCCACGGCTATGCCCATCCCGACAATGTGCTGCGTTTTTCCATGGTCAACGACCCCCTCGGCAGTCGCAAGAATACGGGTGACAACACCCCCGCCATCATCCACATGGAACTGGTCAAGGGAGACAAGGTCGAGGTCAAGATCGCCGCCAAGGGAGGGGGATCGGAGAACAAATCCCGTTTCAAGGTGCTCAATCCATCCGGTTCCCTGGTCGACTGGGTGCTGGAGGAGGTACCCAAGATGGGCGCCGGATGGTGCCCACCCGGTATGCTGGGTATCGGTGTCGGCGGCTCGGCGGAGAAAGCGCTGCTGCTTGCCAAGGAGGCGTTGATGGAGCCCATCGATATCCATGAGCTACAGGCCCGCGGCCCGGCCAATCGAAAAGAGGAGCTGCGCCTGGAGCTTTTTGACAAGGTCAATGCACTGGGGATTGGTGCCCAGGGGCTTGGCGGTTTGACCACCGTGTTGGATGTAAAGATCAGCGACTTTCCCACCCACGCCGCATCGTTGCCGGTAGGCATGATTCCCAACTGCGCCGCCACCCGCCATCTGGAGTTCACCCTGGATGGAAGCGGCCCCGCACTGCTCACACCGCCCACGGCAGAGGATTGGCCGGATGTGACCTGGGAGGCCTCGCCGCAGGCGCGCCGGGTCAATCTGGATGAAGTCACCAAGGATGAGATAGCGAGCTGGCAGCCAGGGGAACTGATTCTTCTCAACGGCAAGCTGCTGACGGGACGGGATGCCGCTCACAAGCGTATCGCCGATCTGTTCGCCAGCAACCAGCCACTGCCGGAGGGCATCGATTTCCATGGCCGTTTCATCTACTACGTGGGTCCGGTGGATCCGGTGGGCGACGAGGTGGTAGGCCCGGCAGGCCCCACCACCGCCACGCGCATGGATAAGTTCACCGAAGTCATGCTGGACCAGGCCGGACTCTTCGGTATGGTAGGCAAGGCGGAGCGTGGTCCCGCTGCCCTGGAGGCGATCAAGCGCCACAAGGCGGTCTACCTGATGGCGGTGGGCGGCGCTGCCTACCTGGTGTCGAAAGCGATTCGCAGTTCGCGCCTGCTGGCGTTCGAGGATCTCGGCATGGAGGCGATACGTGAATTCGAAGTGGTCGATTTCCCGGTCACCGTCGCCGTCGACAGCCGCGGTAATTCGGTTCACCGGATGGGACCCGCCGAATGGCGGCAGAAGATAGGAAAAATAGCTGTTGTATCGGAGTAGTTCGTCATGACTTCTTATAAAGCCTTTCGCATACATCGAGACAATGCCCAGCACTCAGCAGGAATCGAAGAGCTTGAGCTGCAGGCGCCTGATCAGGGTGAAATCCTGATCCGCGTCCATTACTCCAGCATCAACTATAAGGATGCCCTCGCGGGGACGGGCAAGGCCCAGATACTCAGACGCTATCCCCTGACCGGCGGCATCGATGCCTGCGGCGAGGTAGCCGAGAGCAGTGACAAGCGGTTCAAGGCAGGCGACAGCGTGATCGTCACCGGCTACGAGCTCTCCGCCACGGTCGATGGCGGTTACGCGGAATATCTCAGGGTACCGGCGGAATGGGCGGTACCCCTGCCCGAAGGCCTCTCCGCCTCCCAGGCGATGACCCTGGGTACCGCCGGTTTCACCGCCGCCCTGGCACTGCATCGAATGGAGATGAACGGCCAACGACCCGACATGGGACCGGTACTGGTAACCGGTGCTACAGGCGGCGTGGGTTGTCTTGCGGTCAATATATTCGATGGCGAGGGCTTTGATGTCCACGCCGTCACCGGCAAATCCGATCAGCACGCCTATCTCGAACATCTCGGCGCCCAGGAGGTATTGCAGCGGGAGCAGGTCTCCACCTACCACCACGCCCTCGAACGGGGGCTCTGGGGCGGTGCCGTGGACAATGTAGGGGGTGAAATGCTCTCAAGCATCACGCGCAAGATAAGACCCTGGGGCAATATCGCCGCGATCGGTCTGGCTGGGGGGCATGAGTTGAATACAACCGTAATGCCTTTCATTCTGCGTGGTGTCAGTCTGCTTGGCGTCGACTCCGCAGGTTGTCCATACGGGATCAGAGAGGAGATCTGGCAGCGCCTGGCGAACGACCTAAAACCCAGGCACCTGGATGATATTCTGTCGCAGACGGTATCCATGGAACAGCTGCCCGAGGTCTTCGATCAGATGCTTGCAGGACAGATCATGGGAAGGACGCTGGTGACGCTGTGAGTTGAATTTTGAATTGACTAGGCCACACTCCTGCTACCTCGGTTAGCCGCCGTATCTTCTGCCACATCTGAATCAGGACGATAAGACCTTATGAGTCGTGAGCGACGAACTCATCAATTCAAAATTCATAATTCGAACTTTTAAAGAAACTCGCTTCAGCTTCTGAATCGATAACCTTTTGGGATGACAACCACCCCTTTCGGTGAAACGGTAAACCTGGCGGCATCGCGCTCTTGATCGAAACCGATACGCTCCCCGGGGGGGATCACCACATCCTTGTCGATTATGCAGTTCTCCAGCTGCGCGCCATCGCCGACCCTAACCCCATCGAAGAGGATCGAATCATGAATCACCGCTTCGTCCCCGATCAGGGTCTGCGGAAACAGGATCGAATGCTGCACGCTGCCACCGACGATGAGGACCCCGTTGGCAACGATGGAGTTGATGAAGATCCCTTCGCTTCCCGAAATACCGGGTACGGTTCGCGCCGGCGGATTCTGCCCATGGTGGGTACGAATCGGCCACTCCGGCTGATAGAGGTCCAGGGAGGGTACGGGAGCGAGCAACTCCATGTTGGCCTCATAGTAACTGTCAATGGTGGCAACATCCCGCCAGTAGCGATCCTGGGTTACCCTCCCCTCCTCGCCACCGAACTGATAGGCATAGACATCGCTGTTGACGACCATTCTGGGCAGAATGTCCCGGGTAAACTCGTGACTGGAGCCACTGAGGTCGTGATCCTCTTCGAGCGCCGCGATCAGTGCATCGATGGAGAAGAGATAGATACCCAGGGAGACCGTGGCCGTTGCGGAATCACCGCCATCCGCCGGCTGCTGGCTTGACCTCGTCCCATAGGCTGCAACCCGACCGCTTGGGTCCATCTCCAGCACCCCGGAGAGACCGATGTCCGCATAGGGAAGTTGCATGCAGGCGACCGTCACGCTGGCACCCCGCTGTGCGTGAAAGGCGATCAGCGGAGCATAATCCATGCGGTAGATAGTGTCACCAGGCAGGATCAACACCCTCTCCGCGCCACTGCGCTTGAGCATGTAGAGATTCTGATAGACGGCATCCGCGGTTCCGTCGTACCAGCCACCCCCCCTGCGCATCTGTGGAGGCACAGCGGTGATATATTCGCCCAGTTCCGGATTGAACAGCGACCAGCCGTCCCGCAGATGCTTTTGCAGGGAGTGAGATTTGTACTGTGTCATCACCAGTATCCTGCGCAGACCGGAGTGGAGACAGTTGACCAGGGAAAAATCGATAATCCTGTACTGGCCGCCGAAGGGTACCGCTGCCTTGGTTCGTTCCAGGGTAAGCGGCTGCAAGCGTGAACCCTGGCCACCCGCAAGGATCACCGTCAATGTCTTGTCTAGCATCTTGTAACTCCGGTTTGCCCTGGATTGACACCCTCTCGATAGGCAGAAACAGTCCCATACAAGCCTGCTCAATGCAATATTCGATCCCAAGGCTGTATGGCCGAAATAATCCCTAAATCGGCGGCTTCGCAACCGCACAGCGCACCGTTTTCAACCATCGAGAATGGATTCATCGGGATTCCTGCACTCTGATGGCGCAAAGCCGATTGCGCAGTGAAACGGTAATCGGCTGACCGCAATTTCCCCCGCCCTCTCAAACATATCCCGATTAATTTATATTTTCTTAATCAATTCAACGACCTGTGACTTTTTATCAGCTATGCCTCCAGAGTAAAAATGAAAAAAATCAGAAATGTGGCGCCCATTTTGCAGATCAGGTCTGAAAACGGCAGACAAAAAAACATTGGGTGGAATTATGATCACGAAAGGGATAACAGGATTAGGAAGGGCAAAGGGGGTGGTGGTCCACCCCGTCCCGGTAAAGCCTAAAATACCGACAGTCTACAATCACGACATCATGTCCTGCACCGCCGAGGGGGTAAAAGGCAACCACCTCTATTCCGGCAGAATTCTCGGTGCTACCGAACCCGGGGATATGATCCAGCTGCACCCCTTGCTGAAGGACGAATGGGGCGAAATCGTCGAGCACTATGCACGCATCGGCCTGGAGCACAGCCAGAATGTCATCTGGGATGTCGGACTGGAATATATGCCGATCCAGGACGGCATCAGACCTTCGCACTTTTTCTATGGCGACATGGAGTTGAAGAGAGGCGGCGATATTGCCTGGGCCGGAAGCGTCGAGTTCATAAACTCCAAGAACAACTTCATGACCCTCGCGGATGAATTGGGCGTACCGGTACCGAAGACACGTTGTTTCGACAGCGTCAGGGAGATAGCGGACACCGATATCGACGGATTCCCCTATCCCTGCTATCTCAAGGCAGCGGTGTCGGTGTCCGGGGTCGGTATCTATCGTTGCGAAAACCGGTCAGCGCTGCTCCGGGCGATGACTCGGTTCGATGCGGATGTTCCCGTGCAGCTGCAGCAGGAGGTCAAGACCGGGATCTTTCTCAACCTGCAGTACCGGGTGACAGACGGCAGGTGCAGACGCTTGCTTGCCACCGAGCAGATCCTCGAAGGTACCGCGCATCAGGGTAACTTCCATCCGATCCCATACGAGCCCTGGGATATCGTGGAGCCGATGGCAGAATGGATGGCGGATAAGGGCTTCAAGGATATCCTCGCCTTCGACGTCGCGGTGCAGCAAACAGAGAAATGCACCGACTACCTTGCCATCGAGTGCAACCCACGCTACAACGGTGCATCCTATCCCACGCTGATTGCCCTGAAATGCGGTATCAAGGAGTGGGAGTCGGCAAATTTCTCAACCCGTCACAGAACCCTGAAGAGCCTGGATCTTCGAGGTATTGAATTCGATCCGACAAGCGGTGAAGGGGTCATCATTGTCAACTGGGGACCGATTCTGGTCGGCAAGATCATGCTCATGATCGCGGGTAGCAAAAAAGCCCGTCAGCGAATCAAGCTAGAGTTACAGCAACGCCTCTGGTAGTTTTAGGACCTGTTTCCGCAAACCGCTCGTGCCGTTCCGGCACGAGCGGCCGATTGCAAGTGTCAAGCGATTACTGAGAAAAATGCAAGAGACCTTCTCGCTGATGGTGCATGGCGGCGCCGGGGCTCTGGATAATGTCAAGGATACCAAAACGGCCCTACGCTACCTGGAGAGTATCCGTACCGTGCTCGAACACGGACGGGAAATTCTCAGCATGGGTGGCAGCGCCCTGGAAGCCGTGGAGAGCTGTGCCTCGCAGCTTGAGGACGATCCTGTCTTCAACGCCGGATGCGGTTCCGTACTCAATGAAAGCGGCAAGGTGGAGATGGATGCCGCGATCATGGATGGCCGCGATCTCTCCGCAGGTGCAATAGCCGCGGTCAGCAATATCGCCAATCCGGTGCAACTGGCCCGTCTGGTGATGGCTGAAAGCGAACATGTGATGTTGATCAGCGAAGGCGCGATGAAGTTTGCCGATCACTGCGGCATAAAGCTGACGCCCGACCACTACTTCTTCACTCCTGATCGTATCCAGCAGCTGGAACAAGCGCGGCTGCAGCACCGCATCATGCTCGACCACGATGACAGCGACGAGGCTTCCGAAGAACAGAAGTATGGAACCATCGGCGCCGTCGCCCGCGACCTTGAAGGCAACCTGGCGGCGGCGACATCCACCGGGGGGATCGTCAACAAGCGAATCGGACGGGTCGGCGATTCGCCGATCATCGGCGCAGGCGTATTCGCCGACAATCAGACCTGCGCGGTCTCCACCACGGGATTTGGCGAAGACTTCATGCGCACGGTGCTGGCGAAGACGGTCTCCGATGCCATGGAGTTCCTCCAGTGCGACGCCAGGGGCGCGGTGGCATACGGCATCGAATACCTTAAGCGCAAGGTCAACGGCAGAGGGGGAATGATCGTCATCGATCATCATGGCAACTGCGCCGCCGATTTCACCACTAAAAAAATGATCCACGGCTGGATTGAAAAGTCGGGACAGAGCGAGGCTGGGTTTTAATTCTGCCGTAAAAAAATGTAAGCCCGCAAATTAACGCAAATGTTGTTTGCCGCGCGATATGAACAACACGTAGGGTGCAGTTGGCCGCACCACTCAAGTAGTATAGGTGGCATGCGATGCGGTTAGCCGCACCCTACTGAGAGAGTTTCTATGGAGAGGCGCGCTTGGTCAGTGTTGCCGGTATTTGGAATCGAGCCAGCACTGTGGAAGCGGTTCGCCGGATGGGAAGAGCATCTGCTCTTTGGCGAATTTCTCCGCATCCTGCATCTCTTCTCCCGCATGGAATCGACCTATGATCTCTGTGTGATTAGGATTGAAAAGATCTCCCAGACTCAGCACCTCAACCAGTTTTTCACTGCTTTTCTGCATCAGGAACATCGACGGCCTCCTTATTGGCAGGGGCGATGATAAACAGCCCTTTATACTTTAATTATGGTTTAGCAAGGGCGATTTTCAACGCTGCTGGGAGTATGGTGTATGTCAGTTGAAGTGCCTATGTTATTCGATGTGGGAGAGAAAAGAATAATATTTGCGTTTATTAGCGTTTATTTGCGGACTTAAAAAATATTTACGGATATTTGCGGTTTGCTTAGCCGATGTTGATCATCAGAGCTCCCGGGTGGAGAGAAATTCGATCTCCGGCCAACGCTCGATGGCAAGATCGAGATTGATCCGGGTAGGCGCCAGGTAGACCAGCTGATCATCCCCGTCGAGTGCCAGGTTGTCATACGCCTTCTCCTTGAAACGCTGCAGCATCTTTTCGTCCTCACACTGAATCCAGCGGGTGGTTGCCACATTCACCGTCTCCACGATCGCCTCGACCTTGTATTCATGTTTGAGGCGTTCCACCGCGACGTCGAACTGCAGTATTCCCACCGCGCCGAGGATAAGGTCATTGTTCTTTTGCGGCCTGAAGACCTGGGTGGCGCCCTCCTCACAGAGCTGCAGGATCCCCTTCAGCAGCGCCTTCTGTTTCAGCGGATCCTTCAATACCACGCGCCGGAACAGCTCCGGGGCAAAATAAGGGATACCCTCATACTTCAGCGCTTCTCCCTCGGTGAATGTGTCACCTATCTGGATAGTGCCGTGATTGTGCAGGCCGATGATATCCCCCGGCCAAGCCTCCTCCACATGGCGCCGCTCATCGGCCTGGAAGGTGATGGCGTTGCTGATCTGCACGGTCTTGCCGATACGTACGTGGCGCATCTTCATGCCTTTGCGATAACTCCCGGAACAGACCCGCAGAAAGGCGACGCGATCGCGATGCTGGGGATCCATGTTGGCCTGAATCTTAAAGATAAAACCACTGAACTTGGGCTCGGCAGGCTTGACCATGCGCTGTTGGGTAGCCCTTGACAGGGGACCCGGCGCATATTCGACGAAGGCATCGAGCAGTTCCTTGACGCCGAAGTTATTGATCGCCGAGCCGAAGAAGACCGGGGTCAGCCCACCCCGGGCATAGGCCTCCAGGTCGAGTTCATGACTGGCGCCGCGCACCAGTTCGATCTCCTCCCGCAGCTCTCCGGCCTGGTCGCCGATCAGTGCATCCAGCTTCGGATTGTCCAGGCCCTCGATGATCTCGCCCACCTGGATCTTGCCGCCATGGGTGGCGCTGAAGAGATGGGTGGTATCGCTGCGCAGATCGTAGACCCCCTTGAGACGCTTGCCCATGCCGATGGGCCAGGATACCGGCGCGCACTTGATCTTCAGCACCTCCTCGATCTCATCCAGAATCTCCAGCGGATCGCGCCCCTCGCGATCGAGCTTGTTGACGAAGGTGAGAATCGGGGTATCGCGCAGACGGCATACATCCATCAGTTTGATCGTCCGCTCCTCGACGCCCTTCGCCACATCGATGACCATCAATGCGGAATCCACGGCGGTCAGGGTACGGTAGGTATCTTCGGAGAAATCCTCGTGGCCCGGGGTATCGAGCAGGTTGACGATCTCGTCGCGGTAGGGAAACTGCATCACCGACGAGGTGACGGAGATGCCGCGCTCCTTCTCCATCTCCATCCAGTCGGAGGTTGCATGACGCGCCGCCTTACGCCCCTTTACGGTGCCCGCCATCTGGATCGCGCCGCCATAGAGAAGCAGTTTCTCCGTCAAGGTGGTCTTACCCGCATCCGGGTGGGAGATGATGGCGAAGGTGCGTCGCCGGCTGAGTTGTTCAAGCAGTTCGGACATTGAGGCGTTGCTTCAGCGTTAAAAAGCCGCGGATTATACCCTATTCGCGGCCCTGGTAGTGACTTCCGCAAGCTGGAATTCTATCAGAGTCGCGGGAAATTAATTCAGAAACCACCGGGCTTACGATTCAGCACCGGTCCATTCCGGATTTGATTGCTTATAATTGAAGCAGATTGGGTAAAACAGGTTAGGGTATGGACCTCTCTTTCGGCATGCTTTCGGCCATCGGCAATAGCGCTTCAGCGCTAGAACGCCCTGTACGCGGAGGCCAAAGCTCAGGCCCCGAGACAGCAAGAGCAGGCGGTGATTACGCCGAGTCTACCGCCGCTCCCGCCAGCCGTGAGAGTGCCACCCGGCGTCCGGTGAGGGAGAACGGGGAGAACAGCAGGCTGACTGAGGAGGAACGGGCCGAAGTCCGGGAGCTGCAGAAGAGAGACCGTGAGGTTCGGGCCCATGAAGCCGCCCATCGGGCAGCGGCCGGGGGCCTGGCCGGTGGTGGCAGCTACACCTTTAAACGAGGCCCAGACGGCCGCAACTACGCAGTCGGCGGAGAGGTTTCGATCCGCATGCCGTCGACCAACGATCCCAAGGTGAGGCTAAGGCAGGCCGAAACCGTGCGCAGGGCCGCCCTGGCCCCGGCCGATCCCTCACCCCAGGACCGCCAGATCGCGGCACAGGCATCGGCCATGGCGGCCCAGGCACGCAGTGAGGTACAGGCCGAGCAGCGACAGCAAATGGCCGATCTCAGGGAAAAGGCGGTTGGTCGGAACAGGAATGGGGAAACATCAAACCTTGAGAACCGCCTGTCAGGACAGCGGGCCATCGCATCCTTTCAAGCGGTGGGCGGCATGGGCAAGCTGCACAGCGCACCATCCATCATCGACGAAATGATCTAGGGGCGTTCAGCACCGATCCGCGCCGCTACAACTCCAGCGACATCACCAGTGCGTCCTCCCGGCGCAGGTCACTGTCAGGATAGTAGCCGGACCGCTGGCCGATCTCGACAAAACCCAGCTTCTCGTAAAGCCCGATGGCGGCTTTATTACCCACCCTGACCTCCAGATAGGCCGTTTCGGCACCATGCTGACGGGCAATTTTCAGCAGGCGTCGGGCCAATTTCATCCCCATACCCTTGCCCTGCCAGGCGGGATCGATGCAGATATTGAGAATATGCGACTCATCGATGACCACCGACATCACGCCGTAGCCGAGCACCTGCTGATCCAGGGTCACCACCCAGCAGCAGTAGCCGACGCGCAGACAATCCTGGAAGATACCCAAGGTCCAGGGAAACGGATAGACAGACTCTTCGATCGCCATCACCTGGGGAAGATCCTCAGGCTGCATCGGACGTATGCCGAGCAGTGGATCCAGCAGCTGGGCGCTCACCCTGGATCCCCTCTGAGCACCGAAAGGGCCAGCTGCAGATCCTGCCAGGCCTTGCCCTTCTGTTCCGGGGAACGCAGCAGATAGGCGGGATGGTAGGTCACGACCAGGGGGATGTTCAATTCCCCGAAGCGATGAATCCGTCCACGCAGCTTGCCGACGGCAATATCGCTCTTCAGCAGATTCTGTGCCGATATGCGCCCCACCGCGAGGATGATTTTCGGTGCAATCAGCGCGATCTGCCGCAGCAGGTAGGGCTCGCAGCAGAGGGCCTCCTCGGGCTGCGGATCCCGGTTGTTGGGGGGGCGGCACTTGACGATATTGGCGATGAAGACCGCTTCGCGCTGATAGCCCATCGCCAGCAACATCGCGTTCAGCAACTGGCCGGCGCGGCCGACGAAGGGTTCGCCCTGCCTGTCCTCGTCGGCGCCCGGGGCCTCGCCGATGACCAGCAGGTCCGCCTGTGGATTGCCGACACCGAAGACGGTCTGGGTACAGCCGGCGCGCAGGCCGCAGCTGCTGCATGTCTTGACCTTTTGCTGCAGCGCCTGCCAGTCTAGCCCAGCGGTCTCACCGGCCCTGCTGAGGGGAACCGCCTCCTCAACCTGATCGGCTTGATACGGCGCGGCCTCGGTCACAGCCTGTGCTGCCGATTCGGCAACTCCCCGCGGTTCATTCTGCGCCGCGATCCCGGGATCCCCGCGCCGCCGCCATCGGGTCAATCCCATCGCTTTCAGATAGAGATGGCGCCGCTGCTCAATCACAGGCCTAGACATCCCCGGTTTGGGGATGGGCCTTGGCCACGGGCTCGAGAATCTTGTTCACCGCATTGATATAGGCCTTCGCCGAAGCGATGACGATATCGGTATCGGCGCCCTGTCCGTTGGCTATTCTGCCACCCTTCTCGAGGCGTACGGTAACCTCTCCCTGGGCGTCGGTGCCGCTGGTGATATTGTTCACGGAGTAGAGCTGTAGCTCGGTACCGCTGTTGACAATGCTTTCAATCGCCTTGAAGGCGGCATCCACGGGTCCGCCTCCCGATGCGGCTCCCGGCTCTTCTTCGCTGTCGACGATCAAGGTCACTTCCGCATGGGGTGTCTCTCCGGTTTCGGAGCAGACCTTGAGGGCGATAAGCTTGACCCGTTCGTTGAATGACTCGGTCTTGGTATCGGTTACCAGAGCCTGCAGATCCTCGTCGAAGATCTCATGCTTCTTGTCGGCCAGCTCCTTGAAACGGGAAAAGGCTGCATTCAGCCCCTCTTCCGATTCAAAACTGATACCCAGGCTCTCCAGCCGGGTGCGAAACGCGTTGCGTCCCGAGTGCTTGCCCAGGACCATGCGGTTCTGACTCCAACCCACATCCTCCGCACGCATGATTTCGTAGGTCTCCCTCGATTTCAGTACACCGTCCTGGTGAATGCCCGATTCATGGGCAAAGGCGTTGGCGCCGACAATCGCCTTGTTGGGCTGTACCGGAAAACCGGTGATATTGGATACCAGCTTGGAGCAATTGACAATCTGGGTGGTGTCGAGCCTGCTCTGGCAGGCGAAGATGTCGGGACGGGTGCGTACCGCCATGACAATCTCCTCCAGGGAGGCATTGCCGGCTCGCTCACCGAGACCGTTGATCGTGCACTCTACCTGTCGCGCGCCGTTGCTGACTGCCGACAACGAGTTCGCCACGGCCAAGCCGAGATCGTTATGGCAATGCACGGAGAAAATGGCCTTGTCCGCGTTCGGGATCCGCTCCCGCATCTGCCGGATCAGTTCGCCGAACTGGATCGGCATGGCGTAACCCACCGTATCCGGAACATTCAGGGTGGTCGCACCCGCATCGATCACCGCCTCGAAGATGCGGCACAGAAAATCGATTTCGGAGCGCCCCGCGTCCTCGGCGGAAAACTCCACGTTATCGGTGTATCGCCTTGCCCGCCTGACCGCGTGAACCGCCTGTTCGATAACCTGGTCCGGGGTCATCCGCAGCTTATGCTGCATATGGATGGGCGAGGTTGCGATAAAGGTATGGATGCGGGCCGAATTGGCCTCCTTCAACGCCTCTCCCGCACGGTCGATATCCTTGTCGAGGGCGCGCGCCAAGCCACAGACCGTGGACTCCTTGACCGCGCTGGCCACCGCGGAGACGGCCTCAAAATCGCCGGGGCTTGCGATCGGGAAGCCGGCCTCGATGACATCGACATGCAGCTTCTCCAGGGCCTTGCCGATGCGCACCTTTTCATCTTTTGTCATGGACGCGCCGGGGCTCTGCTCGCCATCGCGCAAAGTGGTGTCGAAAATGATCAGTTGATCGGCTTGGCTCATGCTCCGCTCCAGCGGGATTCGCCGTGGCAAGAACACCGATCGGCTATCCGGCTTGTTTCAAGACAACCATCGAATATAACCCAGCCCCTGCGGATTGCCAAACAGCGATATCCCATCCAGGTCGAATGGTTATGCTTCATTTCTCATCGCTGCCGCGATCCGTGTTCGTTCGCTGTTCCCGATGTTTGCGCAGCTGGATCAGGGTCAGCACCGGTCCTGAGACCGCATAGGCGAGGAACATGAGAAACAGTACCGTGGGCGGGTGGGTCTGGACGATTGCCAGGACGATGACCACAACCACCAAGACGATGAAGGGAACCTTGCCATGGAAGTCGATATCCTTAAAGCTGTGATAGCGAAAGTTGCTCACCATCAGCAGACCGGTCAGTGTCGTCAGCAGGGCTGCCGGCCAGCCGAGGCTATTGCCATCCACGCCGTAATCGACACCAAGCCAGACGCCGCCGGCCATAATCGCCGCAGCGGACGGACTCGGCAGTCCCTGAAAGTACTTCTTGTCCGCACCCGCCAGCTGGGTATTGAAACGTGCAAGTCGCAAGGCACCGGTGGCGGTGTAGATAAAGGCGGCCAGCCACCCCAGTTTACCCAGATCACTCAAGGCCCAGACATAGACAACCAGCGCCGGCGCCAGACCGAACGAGACCATGTCCGACAGGCTGTCATACTCCGCACCGAAGGCACTTTGGGTCTTTGTCATCCTTGCCACCCTGCCGTCGAGGCCGTCCATCAACATGGCCACGAATATGGCTACCGAGGCAACCTCGAATTTGCCGTTGACGGCGGCAAGGATCGCGTAGAAGCCAGCAAAGAGCGCTGCGGTGGTTAACAGGTTGGGTAACAGGTAGATCCCACGACTTCGTTTCTTCTGCTTACTCTCTTCAGATTCCATGACCCCGACCCAATCAAAAAAGTGCAATCGCGAGAATTATAACAAGGCTGATGGCCAAAAGCCCCAGGCCGATCGTTATGAACGGACGGCCAACCGGTTTCAAAGCATACCCGATCCCTTCACGTCCAGATAGGCATTTACCAGGGTGACCGGCAGCTGCTGAGGCTGGCAATCGATCATCAGCGCGCCCCTGTGGACAATCCTTTCATGTCCCTGTTTACGTTGCCCGAGATAGTCCATCACTGCCTGAAAGCGCAACGCCCCCTGCAGATCAACAATCGGCGTTTGCACTACCCGATCCAGGGAGGCCTCATGCAGATCCGCAATCACCACCAGGTGCCTGCGGACCAGAAGCGACACCGCCTTCATCAGTTCATTGCGCTCCTCGTTGCGACTGTTGGTCAAAATGATCACCAACGCCCTGCGACGCTGCAGCGGCATCAGTTTTTGCGCGGCGGCGAGATAATCGGATGCCTGCAGGGTGGACTCGATATCGTAGGTTCGATCCAGGAGACGACGCACCACGTCCCCCCCCTTCATCGGCGGCTGCCAACGCTCATCCCCGCCAAAACTGAGAAAACCGACCGCGTCCCCCTGGCGGTCTGCGACATAACAGAGCAGCAGCATCGCATTCAATGCATGATCGAGGTGGGCCCCCCGTTCGTCTTCATGGTGCATGTACCTGCCGCAATCGAGCATGAATACCAGTTGTTGATCCCTTTCATCCTGGTACTCCTTGGATATCAGACGACGATAACGGGAACTTGCCTTCCAGTCGATCTGGCGTAATGAATCGCCGGTCCTGTACTCCCTCAATTGGTGGAAATCACTGCCTTCGCCACGACGCTGGCGCCTGCGGACCCCCATCTGGCTGAGGTGGTTGTCGGTGGCCAGTAAGGCATAACGGGCGATTTCACGGAAATTCGGTAACACGCGAACCCGGGTGAGGTGGGCCACAAAACGCTTCTGCCGCCACAATCCAAGGGGAGAGCGTAGGACGATGTCGGTACCGCTGAAACGCCCCTCCCCCCTGCGTATCGGCAAAACCCGATAGTGCATGCTGGCCTGACGCTGCGGGGGCAGGAACAACGACTGCGGCTGCAACTCGACGTCAAAACTCTCTGGGTGGTGATCGTGGACCGCAAGCGCTAGGGCGATCTCCGAGGGATTGCGCAGGGTCAGCTCCACCCCGGTCCAGAGACCCACCGGGATGCTGGTGCGGGCATGTCGTATCACCTCAGGGGCGGGAAGCCGCCGCAGTTGCAGCAGATCGATCAGGGCAAGAGCCAGCAGTAGGGCGGCGACAAGCTTCCACGGCAGCGCCCAGAGCGGATACCAGACCGCCAGCAGCGCCGGTAGCATAAGCAGGACGGAGGCGATAATCAGTCGGTTCGTGGGCTTCACTGGCGGGGGGCGGCCACGTTTGTCAACAGATCGTTCAAAACATCGTCCGCCTGATAGCCCTCGATCTCGAGATCGGTGGCCAGTCGAATGCGGTGTCGCAGCACCGGCAGTGCTGCCACCTTGATATCATCCGGGGTGATATAGTCACGCTGCTGCAGAAACGCTTCGGCCCTGGCCACACGTAACAGGGCTATGGATCCGCGAGGTCCCGGTCCCGCCTCGATCCCGTTCCACTCCCTGGCCGCCCTTACCAGGCGTACCGCGTAGTCGATGATCTGCTCGTCCATCTGCAGCTGCGCGATATGCGCTTGCAGCCGCGGTATCTCATTGGCGCTCAACAGTGGGCGAATGGCCGAGGTATCAAGCTGATCACCGACCACCCCCATGGTCACCTGCTTCACCATCGACTGTTCATCCTGCTCAACGGGATAGTCTATGAACACCTTGAGCAGGAAACGATCGAGTTGCGCCTGAGGCAGCGGGTAGGTCCCCTCCTGCTCGATCGGGTTCTGCGTCGCCAGCACTAGAAAGGGGGGTGAGAGCGGAAAGGTGCGGCCCTCTATTGTCACCTGCTGCTCCTGCATCGCCTCCAGCAGTGCCGACTGGGTCTTGGCGGGAGAGCGGTTGATCTCGTCGGCTAGCAGCAGGTTGCAGAACACCGGACCCTTGCGGACGCGGAAATTCTCACTTTTCATGTCGAACATGATGTGTCCCGAGATATCACTCGGCATCAGATCGGGTGTGAATTGAATGCGGCTGAAAGAGCCTTTCACCGCCGCTGCCAGAGATCGCACCAGCAGGGTCTTGCCCAACCCGGGCACCCCTTCGACCAGTACATGACCGGCGGAGAACAGTGCCAGTATCACTTCATGGATGACCCGTTGTTGCCCGATCACCGCGCGCGATAGCTCCTCTTCCAGGGCTCTGGCGCGATCTAGCATGGGCTGGTTCAAACCTGTTTCATCTTCCATCGTACTATTTCCTCTCCGGATGCAACGCGGAAAAGAGTCGTTGCAGGATAGTTGTCGTTTTAATGAGCTGACCCGTTTCAGTCTTCCGGGAATAGAGGGCCGTCTGTAGCGAATCGGCTGTCATTCCGGTCTGCTTCTGCAACCAGTCACAGCGGGCCTTTTCATCCATTTGCAGCAATTGGGGGTGACTTGCCAACCAGCGTCGCTCCACCTCTCTGCGCGTTGCTTCGAGCAAACCCAGTGTTGGGTTATGACGCCAGGCAAAGTCTGCGTTCGCCTGCAGGTGCTCCAACAGGTTCCTCTGTGATCTCTCCAGCGGAGAGATCAGCGGTCCGCTACTCTGCTGCAGACGCCAGATCATGGCTATGCCGAACAGCGCGAGACTGATCATCAGATAGGGGGCATGCCGCCACAGATAGGATAACAGCGACGGCATCTGGGTGTTGTAGAGGAGCCAGGCCCGATCCGCGTCTCCAGCGAGATAGGCCAGCAGCAGCGCGTGATCCTTCTCGCCAATCCTGCTGTTGGTCAAGAAGTCGTTGTCGCTAAGGAACGTGACGCTGCCCTCCCCCCAGGGAAAGCGCACCAGATTGGGGTAGTTTTCATCAGGTGCCGCCCAATAGGAGCCTTCATTCTCTACGTTGAACCATCTGCCTGTATCGAAATCGATCTGCAGCGAGCGGTCACTCCATGGCAGGGAGAGCGAACCGGGCTCCTCCTCTTCCAGGAACGCCTCCGATTCGACTGAAACAGCGAACTGCCGCAACAGCGGATGCTCGCTCCCTTCCGCCATGGCGCTTCCAGGGGTGACGACCAGCGTGCCGCCATGCGCCACCCAAGCCAAGAGTGAAGTCAGGCGGGATTTTGAAAGCGGCGGTCCAAGATCTCTGACCAGGAGCAGGCCTGGCCCTGGCGGAGGATCGATGAGGTATTGACGACCTGTCTGGCTCTCTGCGGAGAGTCCGATTCGCGAGAGAAAGCGCTCGGCGGCAAGCAATGGATTTCGTCTCGCCTCAATCCCCATGTTGCCTCGCACCTGTTCAGAGACATACTCGTAGTTGTTTACCAACCAGACGGCGAACAGCCCGCCGATGAGCAGCAGCAGGGTCACCAGGACAGCCAGGGTGGCGCGGTTACTCTTCACCGCTCACCCCAAAATAGCCGGGCCATTCCCGGCACAGGTCCAGCGCCTCCTCCTTGGCTGGTTGGATATGGCCGTAGGCTGTCTGCTGCCAGACGCCGGTCAGGCGGGAAAAAAAGCGCATGGATTCGTCCGGCATCACGCCGCGTACGCTGAGCAGGCATTCGCCCTCGGTGGCCCCCTCGGCAATCGCAATGGAATGATCATGGATCAACACCGACAGGGCAGCCCTGTAGAGCAGACCGAATCCCCCTCTGTAGTCCCCCTGCTCGATCAGAGAGGCGGCCTCCGCCGCCGGATCGGCCGGCAGGGTTTCAGGACGCAGATCGAGGCCTGCGATCTGCGAAGGGATCTGCCGATTGCCCTCGTGTTGGCGCTTGGCCGCCCCCGGCAACAGGGTACGGTTCTGCATAAACCAATACAACAGATAGGCGAGAATAACGCCCGCAGCCAACCAGACGACCAGCTCTGCGTAAAAGGCGATGTTGCGAGTAAAGCCGCCGAGCACCTGTTCCAACCACTCGAGCAGCCAGTTGTGCTCTACCTCGTCTGATTCATCGCCGATGGGTTTCCAATAACCAAATTCCCGATAGCGGCCGAAAACCTCGCCCGCCAAGACCTCGTCGATCAACTGCCGGGATTCCTGGGGATCGAGCTGCAGCGCTTCGGCCGGCTGGGGCAGTACGGCAGCCACCAGCAGAACTGCGGCAACGAATAGCGATGCTGCACCCAAGCGTTGAATGCGATGATGGCGCTGGGCCATATTTCTCAGACCGATTTCAAGATCCCAGGCTTCAAGCTGGCTGCGCCGATTGAGGTAGAGGGCAAACCCGCCAGAGACATAGAATGGGGCGATACAGGACATCGCCAACAGGGCGCAGCCTTGATGCACCCACTCAGTCAACGGATCGGGATCGATAAAGTAACTCTGCCAGTCAATCCACATCAACTCCTGCGGGATGAGTCCGATGACGAGGACGATAAATCCCAGCTCCAACACGACCTCGAAAGCAAGACCCACCAGGGTCAGCCAACCGGCAGCATGGACTCCTCTGCTGAGCACCCCGATGCGGTTGCTGCGGCGGCGCCCCTTCAATCCCTCGAGAACAACCACCGGCATTACAAAGGAGCGGGAGGGATTCAGCCTGCGCCAGGTAAGGTTGGCCAGCAGTTGAGGCAGCACAATTCTGAGCCAGCCGCGAAATACCGATTTGATGGTGGAATCTTCAGCAAATAGTCTGCGACTCAGCCAAAAGAGCAGAGGTGGCTCATAGAGCGGCTTCAACCACCAGAGCAGCAGGCCGGCCAGCCACAGCGGCAGTGGCAGGAGTGCCAGAACAACCATCACCGGAAGGGCGCTGCAGAGCCACAGCAACCAGAGCGACAGATACCATTTTCGTGCCATGGCAAAGCCCAGGTCGATGCTCTCCCAGGCCTGTCTCGGCCTCAGCTTGACTGCGATTCTAGCGAGGTTCATGCAGCCTCCTGCCCGCCAGCAACAGGTAGCAGATAACCGCAACCCAGAGCAGTGCGGCTATGATATATTTGGTCGCCGGCTCGATCAGCATGGATGACCAGAAGGCCTCGATAAAAGCAGCCACAAGCAGCATCAGCGCCGCACCCAGTACCAGCTGCAGGGCTTCCTCCGCCTGCTCCTTGAGCGCCTGCACGCGGGTCCGTTGCCCGGGCGCGATTACGGCACGACCAAGGCGCAATCCGGCGGCACCGCAAATCACGATGGCGGTCAATTCGAATGACCCATGGCCGGAGACGAAGGGCCAAAAGGTATCGTGATAGCCCAGCCGGGTTAAGTGACCCGCGATTCCACCGATCACCAGGCCGTTGAAGAGCAAGATGAAGAGCGTGCCCACGCCGATTATGATGCCACTGGCGAAGGTCCTGAAACCGATGCCGATATTATTCAGGATATAGAAACCGAACATGGTGAAGTCGGTCTCTGAACTGCGTTCCAGGCTGCGCCCAAGCCGCTGATTCTCCGGATCGTAGCTATCTTCCATCTGTGCCACCGTGATTTCGTCGACCAGGGTGTAGATCAGATCCTCCTGCAGATAACAGCCCAGTCCCATCAACAGCGCCGGCAACAGGAAAAACAGCAGGGAGAGCGCGAAGTAGCCGCGGCTGCGGCGCACTGCCCTGGGAAATCCTGACACGACAAAATTGAGCAAACGCCAGCGCCACCCCCCCTGCTGACGATAGAGCAGCGAATGTCCGCGCAGTACCAGACTGTGCAGCTGCTCAATCAGCGCGGGACTGAAGCCGCGCCCTCGGGCAAGGGCGTAGTGACTGCATAACTGCCGATAATAGGCGGGAAACTTCAGTTGTTCGGGGAGCGGCATCTGACGCTTGCCTTGCGGGCGTTGCAGATCATCCATGAGATCCGCGATCTCATCCCACCGGGATTGATTTTCCGCTTCAAACTGTTGTTGTCTCATCAGCGCCCTTTGAGAATCCAGTTTGCATAGGCATAGAGCCTGTTGACGGCGGCATCACCTCTCAAGCCTGTCAGCTCGGCCAACAATTCCGCCAGCTCATGGCGTCGATCCCGGGATAGCTTCTCCCCGCGTTCGGCGAAGGTCAACAGGGTCAATTGCTCGGATTCAGTGAGTTCTACAGGTGGTTTGCTGGCAGTCGCCTGCGGCGGAAGCTCCCGGGTCCGCTGTTCGTCGCGATAGACCACCAGGGTTCCCGCTGCGAGATCGCCCAGACGCTTGAACTCCCTGTTGATCAACATCGTCAGCAGGCCCGTTGCATAGAGCAGGGGTAGAAAGTCTACGGTTCGCAACAGATTTCTGATCACCGAGGCGCTGGGGGATACCGGTGTACCGTTATCCTGTATCACCAGAATTCCCATGGCGCGCTTCCCCGGGGTGGCGCCGCTGCTGATTTCGAAGACAACCGGATAGAACCACTCGACAAGGAAAACACCGATCAGAATGATCGCCATGCCGACACCGCCGAGGAGTGTCATGACCAGTACCAGGACAAGATAGATCACGCCGCGCAACGCGGCGTCTATGGCCCATGCGCAGGCGCGCACCACCGGACCGGCAAGGCGATAATCGAGGAGCACGCCCTCCGGAATCTCATAGCTGAGCAGGGTATCGAGCTGTGCTACAGCATCTCCTTGCGGAGTTTCGGCCAGCATGAATCAGCTGAAGTAGATATCCCTGTAGGCCGAATAGATGGCACTGATCAGAATCGGCGAGACGATCAGCAGGCCAAGGCCAAAGGGGATCATGCCGACAAACATCAGCACAAATGCAGCCAGGCTATAGAGGAACAGTGGCAGAACATTCTTCAAGCATCCCATGAAGCTTGCCTTCATCGCCTCCCAGGCAGTCATATCGTTGAGTGCGATCAACGCCGGTGCAAACAGGTAGGCCATCAGCACCGGAATGAACAGAAGGGCCGCGACCAGTATGCCTATGATGGTCGAAGGCGAAAACATCATCATCGCCATCGCCTCAGGATCGGCCGATTGAGCGGCGGCCATCTGGCTGATATTACCGAACATGAAGGCGAACATGCCGATAAACAAGAGGATGAAGAAGATCAGGTAGAAAACACCTACCATCATGGTTTGTCCCGCATTGTTGGAAAACCCGGCAAACAGATGGCTGATCGTGAAATCGCCACCATCATCTTGCTCGCTACAGCCGATCATCAAACCGGCAATCAGTACCGGGGCCAATACGTTGACAGCAATAGGGCCTAGGATCGGTATCATACTGACCGCAAAGGTGAGCACGATCCAGAGGAGTATCACCACGATCCAGGATATGGGCGCCTGTTTGAAATGCCACCACCCCTTGGCGACCCAGGCGAATCCATGCCCGGCGGATACGCCGTGGGGGCCGGTCATATCGTCCTCCATGGGTTGCACCAGCTCCGCCTCGGGAGTGGTGTAGGGATTTCCTTCATCTTGATCGCTTTGATCCGACGGATTGATCTGAGAAACCAGTTCAGTTTCCCTCGCCTGTGCCGCATGATACTTAGCCGCAACAATTCCGCAATCCTGACAGATCCCCATCTCCATCTTCGCCGAACCGCACTTGGGACAGCGCTCGCCGACAGGATTCATATTGGGATCCAGCACCTCGGTCGCATCCTCATCACCACTGTCGAATGCGGCAAGGGCAAGTTCGGAAGGCAGATCCATCGGATCTTCCGCTGGGGGCTTGGGATCGAGCTCGATAACCAGTCCCAGTTTCTCAAGCGCCTCTTGATACTTCTGCGCCTTTTCCAGATCGATATCCTTTTTCAAGGTTGCCGATCTGCCACTGACGATCAGTTTTTCAGCCCTCTCCCGGCCGAGTTTGAATTTCTCACTGAACAGGGCGATTATCAGTGCCTGTTTGGTACCAGGTTTCAGCTCACCGGTGTAGATAACTTTATATACTTCAGACATTACCACGCTCTCCAGTAGACCCCTCAGGCATGTACACCATATCCTGCTGCACAACCCTATTCCATTTAATTACGGCAAAACACGTCTGTTCTTAAATCGAGGCATTATCGACCGACAGCTGAATCATGCCTTACCAGCACCATATAAGCCATTGATAACTAAAGGGTATGCTCGATATAGTGACGGCAAAACTGCAGTTTGCCACCCCTAACTTGTTGATCTTCGTCAACAAAACTACAGTTTTTTTCTCGGTTATCGCTAACCGGTCACAGCCGATGTTAACCCATTGTCCACCGCTTGTTCACCCACTTCCGGCGCTGAAGCGACAATCTCTACGCTATCCTGACGACCGTTGCTCACTGGTATCGCCCGCAGAGAATCAGCCATTCGCTTCATCCTCATCCACGGTGTTGATTGCATGCAAACCGTGACAGCTTAGCCGTGGATCCGCGGCGGAAACTCAAATCGAATCCTCGATAATCTCCTCCAAGAGGGTGATGATCTCCTCTGCAACCTCATCATCGCCCCCCGCTAGATAGGGCGCGCGATAAGATAGGTAGACCCGATCCGGATCAGCGTGTTTTTTGTAGACCGCAATGGTAAAAGGACATATGGCGATATTCTCCGCTGCGGCCTGGGCCATCTTGTGCGATAGCAATGCACTGCAGAATTCCACCGATTCCGCTTTGGCGAAAATCTCCGGGTAGCCGAGATCCGGAGCGGTTCGATTCAACATATCGCTGACATGCAGCGTACCGCTGACCAGCAGCCCCTGCTCGATTATCGCCATCTTGATGTTCTCCACGACATCCTCGAAGGGTTCCTCCGAGGTAAAGACCTTTACGGGAGAGGTCGTTTCGCCCGACCCCATCGCTACACAGGGCAGGTTGAGGATGAACAGCATGCAGAGTGCAGACAAAATGCGCATTTTATACTCCAAGGGTTGTCTGTTGTTGGCGCTGACCACGACGATATTGCAGCCACAGTACGGCTCCCAGCAGCAGCAGCGGCGGGATCAGAAACCAGCTGCTGTGCGGCTGTCGTCTTTGACGATAGTAGCCGGTGATACGGTGGTTGAAACCCGCTGTTAAGCCGGCTTGCTCAGCCGCACTGAGGAAGCCAACGTCGATAACACGAAGGGTATCGCCATCCGGCTCGGTAATAAAGCCAAGACTCTCCAGGTAATCACCTGATCGCGCCTCGGGTTTGCGCAACAGGATCTCCCGCGGCTTCATCCGACCCTCCTCATCTTCCACCTCCACCTGGAGTCGCACCTTGGCATCTGCCGGCAGCGAGTCGATATAGGTCTCGATATCCCCTACCGGCTGCCATACCTTCCCAGGGTAGAGATACTCCTGCCAGAAATCGGGCCGAAAGAGGGAAAATACCACCAACAGCAACACCAGGCTCTCCCACAATCGGTTACGCACCAGCAGCCATCCCTGGGTTGCGGAGACAAACAGCAGCATGGCAACCACACCCTGGGACACGACCATCAGCAACTCGACCAGGCTGTCGATTCCGATCATCAGCAGACTGGTATTGAAGATAAACATGAATGGCAGTACCGCGGTGCGGATGTCGTAGTAGAACGATTGCAATCCGGTTCTGATGGGATCGCCACCGGAGATGCCGGCCGCCGCGTAGGCCGCCAATCCCACCGGCGGCGTATCGTCGGCGAGGATGCCGAAATAGAAGACGAACATATGCACCGCCACCAGGGGCACATCCAAGCCATGGGCGGCGGAGAGCTGCACGATTACCGGCGCCATCAAGGTCGAGACGACAATATAGTTTGCCGTCGTGGGCAGGCCCATTCCCAGAATCATGCAGATCAACGCCGTCAGTAGCAGCATCAGCACCACCGAACCGAGGGAGAGGGCTTCGACCAGCTCCCCCATGACCTGGCCGATCCCGGTAAGACTCACCGTGCCGACCACTATACCCGCGGTCGCAGTCGCCACGCCGATGCCGATCATGTTTCGCGACCCGTTCTCCAGCCCGACCACCAGCGACTGCAAACCGCGTTGAATGCCACGGGATGGGGAGCCGCCCTGAAACAGCTCGCGCAGCCCCTCCTGAGACAGCTGAATCACCATCATCAGGCAGATGGCGTAAAACACTGCGCTGGCCGGGGAGAGACGTAACAATATCAGACACCATACCAATACCAGGATCGGAAGCAGAAAGTGCAGTCCGCCCAGCAGTGCCGTCGCCACCGTCATCTGCGCCGATGATTCCCGCTCTTCCGCTCTCAGCCCACAACGCACTTCGCAGTAGATGAGCAGTACGTAGAGAAGCAGAATCAACCCGGCATTGACATAAAACCCGTAACTGCCGAATAGGCTGTTGACCGTCTCAAGCAACCAGTAGGCGAAAAAGAGAAAACAGCCGACCCCGGACAGGGTCAGGCCCCACCCCAGCAGTCTCCGCTTGATCCTGTTTGCAACCGCACGTCTCTCCGCCTCCATCCCCGCCTTGACCGCCTCCAGATGGACCAGGTACATGAGGCCGATATAGCTCAACACCGCTGGCAGAAAGGCGTGCTTGATCACCTCCAAATAGGAGATGTTGAGATACTCCACCATGAGGAATGCAGCCGCTCCCATTACCGGTGGCATGATCTGGCCATTGGTCGAGGCGGCCACTTCGATGGCCCCCGATTTCTCGGCGCTGAAACCGACCCGCTTCATCAACGGTATGGTAAAGGTGCCGGTGGTAACCACGTTGGCGATGGATGAACCCGATACCATCCCGGTGAGCCCCGATGCCAGTACCGCGGCCTTCGCCGGTCCACCCCGCAGATGCCCGACCAGGGCATAGGCGACGCGGATGAAATAGTGGCCGCCGCCCGCCTGCTCCAACAGGCTGCCGAAGAGCACGAAAAGAAAGACAAAACCCGCGGAAACACCGACGGCGACGCCGAACACACCCTCTGTCGAAAGCCACTGATGGGATGCCACACGGGACAGGGAGGCGCCTTTGTGGGCCAACAGATCGGGTAACCAGGGACCGCCAAAGGTGTACCCCAGAAAAAAGAGTCCAATCACCATCAACGGCCAACCGAGGGCACGCCGCGTGGCCTCCAACAGCAACAGCAGGCCGAGCATCGAGATCGCGACATCCCACGGGGTCGGCGCCCCTGAACGCGCCGCCAAGGTCTCATAGAAGAGAAACAGATAGAGCGCACAGCAGAGCGCCACAAAGGCGAGCAGCCAGTCAACTACCGGAATGGTGTGAGTGATCATCCTGCGGCGGGGAAATGAGAGATAGGCGAGAAAAATGGCAAATGCGAGATGGATGGAGCGGACCTCTGTGTCGTTAAACACCCCAATACCCAAGTTGAACGGCAAGGGTGAGGCAACCCAGAGCTGAAACAGGGCCCAGGCCAAGGCGGTTCCCAGGAGAACTTTTCGCGCCAAACCCTCAGGACGCCTACCCCCGAACTCGGCCGCCTCGATTACCTCGAGTCGCAGTCTGTTGTTTTGCTCCTGGTTCATTGGTCAAGGACACTTATGCAAGTCTATAAAACCAAACCGCAAATGAACGCCAATCACCGCAAGTAAGCACAAATGCTTTGAGTTGAAGGTATCGGTCAATCATTGTCGGCCGACGACATGTTCTTACTATTTACGGTTTTTTGCGGTGATTGGCGTCTATTTGCGGCTTGAATGAGAAAAGCCCATCCGCCTTATCCGGCAGCTGTCCCGGCGTTCACAGCAGACCCTTCTCCTTGTAGTAGCGCAGGGCGCCGGGATGGAAGGGGGCTGAGTTTCCCTTCAACATCTGTTTGGCCTCCAGCTGGGCGAAAGCGGGATGGAGCTTTCTGAACACAGCAAGGTTCTCGAACACCGCCTTGACCATCTGGTAGACAATCTCTTCACCCACCGCCTCGGAAGTCACCAGTGTCGCCTTGACCCCGAAGGTCGATGTGTCATGGTCGCTGCCACGATACATGCCTGCGGGGATGAGTGCGGACGCATAGTAGGGATTGGCGGCAATCAGTGCATTCACTATCTCGCCGGTGACCGGCACCAGGTGGGCATCGCAGGCGGTGGCCGCCTCTTTGATCGAGGCATTCGGATGGCCTACCGTGTAAATCATGGCATCGATTTTGTTATCGCACAGCGCCCTCGCCTGCTCCGTCGCCTTCAACTCCGAAGCCAATTTGAAGTCGTCCCTGCTCCAACCGTATTCGTTCATCAGCACCTCCATGGTGCCGCGTTGTCCAGAGCCCGGGTTACCGATATTGACACGCTTGCCCTTGAGGTCGGTAAACAGCTTGATCCCGCTGTCGTTCCTCGCCATCACGGTAAACGGCTCGCTGTGAATCGAAAACACCGCACGCAATGATTTGTTCGGACCCTGCTGGCTGAACTTCGAACTTCCCTTGTAGGCGTGGTACTGCCAGTCGGACTGGGCAACACCGAAATCGAGCTCTCCATTGGCGATGGTATTGAGATTGAAGATCGATCCCCCCGTTGACTCCACCGAGCAGCGTATACCGTGGCTCTTGCGGGCTTTATTTAGCAGCCGGCAAATCGCCCCTCCAGTTGGATAGTAGACGCCTGTCAGTCCACCGGTGCCGATGCTGATGAAACGCTGTTCCGCCGCGATCCCAAGGATTGGCACCAGCAACAGCCAAATGGCGATGAGTTTGCGCATAGATCCTCCTGATAGTGTTTTTCTACGATACTCTTTATAGACCTGAATGATACTTACTTTAAAGAATAAAAACCGCAGGAGTCATCCTGCAATAAAATGCCTCACAACCTGGGCAAACAACTGGGGCTGCTCGGCGTACAGCCAGTGACCGACCCCATGCAGCATTCTCAACCGGTAGTGGGGAAACAGCTGAGCTATCCTCTCACGATAGGCATCGGTAACATAATCCGACTTCTCACCATGGACAAACAGCGTTTCACCGGCAAATATTTCACTTTCAACCTGTGGAAACCCGGCCATATCGGAGATCGCGCTGCGCAAACCTTCAAGATTGAAACGCCAATGCCATCCATCGCGCTGTTTGAGCAGATTCTGCAACAGATACTGTCGCACGCCTCTATCGCTCACCCACTCTGCCAGCCCGCTATCCGCCTCTTCCCTGCTCCCGATCTCGTCGAGGCGCAGCCCAGCCAGTGCCTGAAAAATGGCATCGAAGCGATGCGCATAGGTCACGGGCGCAATATCCGCAACGACCAGCTTTTCCACCCGCTCAGGTCGCTGCAAGGCCAGCCACATAGCGACTTTGCCTCCCATACTGTGGCCCACCAGGCAGACACTGCTTATTTCCAGGCTATCGAACAGCCGCAGCAGATCATCGGCCATTAACCCATAGTCCATCTCCTGATGGTGGGGCGAACGGCCATGGTTGCGCAGATCCGGGGCGATGACATGGAATCCCTGCTGCAGATATTTGACCACACTCATCCAATTGTTGGCTGAGCCGAAGAGGCCGTGCAGCAGGCAGAGTTTTGGCGTTTCGGGATTGCCGAATTCCCGAAAATGCAAGGCAACCCCTGTATTACGCATGGCAGATAGTACGAGTAACCATTGGCTTGATATAGGCCCGGTCTAGCAGCTCTGCCATATCACGAATACTGAGGCTCACAAACCTTAAGCAAACGCCATTCGGGCCTGATCCTATTTTCGCTTTTTGGGCGGCGGCAGATCGGTAATCGTTCCTTCCGCCATTTCCGCGGCAAAACAGATCGTCTCGTTCAGGGTTGGATGTGGATGTATGGTCAATCCGATATCTTCGGCATCGGCACCCATCTCCAGGGCAAGTACGGTCTCGCCGATCAACTCTCCGGCATTGGGACCGACAATGCCGGCACCGAGTATCCTTTTGGTCTTCGGATCGAAGAGCAGTTTTGTTATACCTTCGTCACGGCCGATACCCAGCGCGCGTCCACTGGCGGCCCAGGGAAACGCCCCTTTTTCGTAGGCGATACCATCGGCCTTGGCCTCGGTTTCGGTTAACCCCATCCAGGCAATCTCCGGATCGGTATAGGCTACCGAGGGTACGGTCATGGGATCGAAGCTGGCCGGCAGGCCTGCGATGACCTCCGCCGCCACCTTGGCTTCATGGGTTGCCTTGTGCGCCAGCATGGGTTGCCCAACCACATCGCCGATCGCATAGATATTCGGAACATTGGTCCGCATATGTTCATCCACGGGAATGAAACCGGTGTCATCAACCGCCACCCCCGCCGCTTCCGCATTGATCCTCTTGCCGTTGGGTGTGCGTCCGACAGCCACCAGTACCCGATCGTAGGTCTGTGGCTTTTCGGGAGCCTGCTTGCCCTCGAAACTGACCTTCAGGCCGCCTTTAAGGGCCTGGATATCGGTAACCTTGGTACCCAGCATGATCTGTCCGTAGCGTTTCGCTATACGCTTTTGCAGTGGCCGCACCAGATCGGAGTCACAACCGGGTATCAACCCATCCTGCAGCTCCACAACGTCGATCTCGCTGCCTAGGGTGCTGTAGACAGTGGCCATTTCAAGTCCGATGATGCCTCCTCCAACAACCAGCATGCGCTTTGGTACATCTTCCAGGGCCAGGGCACCGGTGGAATCGATCAAACGTGGATCGTCATTGGGAAATCCGGGAATCTGCACGGGACTGGAGCCACAGGCGATGATGGCATCGGTGAATCCGATGGAGAGCGAGCCGCTTGCGCTTTTTACTGCAATACGGTTGGGGGACTCGAAACGTGCCGTGCCATGCACCAATTCCACCTTGCGTTGCTTGGCCAGTTGTTTCAAACCGCCGGTTAAACGTTTAACGACCTTATCTTTTCCGGCACGAAGCTTGTCCAGGTCGATTTTAGGCTTACCGAAACTGATCCCCATCTCGGCCAGCTCCGCCGCTTCATTGATCACGTCTGCGGCATGCAGCAGCGCCTTGGAGGGTATGCAACCCACATTCAGACAGACCCCGCCCAGCTCACTGTAGCGCTCGATCAGAATCACCTTCTTTCCGAGATCGGCTGCCCGGAACGCCGCGGTGTATCCGCCTGGTCCGGCCCCCAATACGACCAGGTCGACCTGCTTGTCGGTACTACCGCTTACCGCCTCGGAAACCGGCGCCTTGGTCGGCGACGGCTTGTCTTCCGCCGAACTGCCTTGAGACAGCTCAAGCTTGAGGATCTTCTCGCCCATGGATATCTTGTCACCCACTTTGACCTGCAGCTCCTTTACAACTCCTGCATTGGGTGAGGGTATGTCCATGGTCGCCTTGTCGCTCTCCAGGGTGATAATGGAGTCTTCCTCTTCGATCCTGTCTCCGGGTGCGACCAATATCTCAATGATGTCAACCTGCTCAAAATCACCGATATCGGGTAGGGTAACTTCAACGATGTCGGTCATGGGTTCTCCTCTATGCTCTGATTATAAAACTATTCTAACCCTTTATAACATTTTTACATGACACTGCGTAGCCGAACTGTTGAATTGACTAGACCGAGGAAATAAAGCGTGATGTGTAGGGATTTCGTAGGCTCAGGTAGTGCCCGTTCCTTGAAGATCCCGCTGGAGCCAGCTAGTCATGGCCTTGGCGCTCATCGGTTTTGCATAGTAGTAACCTTGTAGGTTGCTGCACCCGTTTTGTACCAGGAATTCGGCCTGCTCTCTGGTCTCCACGCCTTCCGCAATCAATCTCAGACCCAAGCTCTCCGCCATGGCAACGATGGTCTTGACCAGTGATGCATCGTCGATATCGTGAGGCAGATCATTGATAAACAAACGATCGATCTTGAGTAGATCCATCGGAAAACGCTTCAGATAGCTCAGCGAAGAATAACCGGTTCCGAAATCGTCAACCGAGAGATTGATACCCAGTGATTTGAAGCTTGATAGCCACTTGAGCACCTCATCCGTATCACGCATCAACAGGCTTTCGGTAATTTCCAAGGTCAGCATCTCAGGGTGGATCGATGTCTCCTGCAACACCTGTCTCAGATAGTTGGCTTCCAAGCCAAGTTCGCGTTGCCGGCTGGAGAGGTTTACGGCCATTTTCAGCTCTGTATGTCCTGCCTGCTGCCAGCGACCCAACTGCTGGCACGCACCTTTTATCACCCATTCACCAATCGGCCCTATCAATCCACTGTCTTCCGCCAGCGGAATGAAGACACCGGGAAAGACAACCCCCCTGTGGGGATGATTCCAGCGTAGCAGTGCCTCTACGCTGATCACCTTCTCAAACTCGGCGTTGACCACCGGTTGATAATAGATCTCCAGCTCACCGCGTTGCATCGCGAGCCTCAAGTCGAGCTCGAGCTGCTGACGCTCCAATGTCTGCTGCTGCATTGAGGCGGTGAAAAACTGGTAGCTGTTCCTGCCGCGCTCCTTTGCCTGATACATCGCCATGTCTGCATTTCTTAACAGGGAATCAGCATTCATCGCGTCATCGGGAAAGATGGTTATGCCAACACTGGCCCCGATATAGATCTCACGTTCGTAAAGGGTGAATACCTTGGTGATACTATCGATTACCTTCGTGGCGATGTTGGCAACCGCATCCATTTCGGTAACATCCTGCAGCAGGATCACGAATTCATCGCCACCAAAGCGCGCCACCGTATCCGACTCCCTGACACAATCGCCGATACGCTCAGCAACGAGCTGCAATAACTCGTCACCCATTACATGGCCGAATGTATCATTGACCATCTTGAACTGATCCAGATCGATGAACAGTATTGCCAGCATCCACTTTTCTCGTAGTGCCGACCCTATGGCCTGCTCCAGTCGATCTGACAACAAGGAACGGTTGGGCAATCCGGTCAGGGCGTCATAGTTGGCCTGGTAGCGAATCTGTTCCTCGTTCTCCTTGTGCTTCGATATATCCGAGAACACAGCCACATACTCTTTCGCGATACCGTCTTCATCGGGTATCGCGGCAATCGACAGCCATTCAGGAAACACACTGCCATCCTTGCGTCGATTCCAGATCTCACCTGACCAGTAGCGCTTATGCAGGACTGAATTCCAAAGTTCCTCATAGAACTCCTCATCGTGCCTTCCCGAACTGAGAATGCTAGGCGATTGGCCAATCACCTCCTCGGCGGAGTATCCGGTAATACGGGTAAATGCGGGATTGACAGTCTTGATGATATTATCGGCATCGGTAACCATGATGCCTTCTGAAGTGGTATCGAAAACCGTTGCATTCATGCGCAGTTGATCTTCAGCACGCTTCTGCGTGGTAACATCCTCTTTTACCGCGATGAAATGGGTGATCTGGCCTCTCTCATCACGTAGCGGCGAGATGGATGCCGACTCCCAGTAGATGGAACCGTCCTTGCGTTTGTTATGAAAAATGCCGCGCCACTCCCGGCCTGCAAGCAATGCACTCCACATCGCCTTATACTCTTCCCTGGTCTTGTCACCGCTTTTGAGTATGCGAGGATTCTTGCCGATGACCTCATCGGCGCTGTAACCGGAGACCTTCTCGAACCGAGGATTGACATATTCGATGTCGCCTTTGGTATTGGTGATCATTACCGAAGCAGGGCTCTGTTCCAATACCCTGCCCAGCTTTCTCAGGTTGACTTCGGCCTGCTTTGACTCGGTGATATCACTCCTGACACAGACGATGCCGCCTTCGTTCGTGTAGCTGTTGCTTGCCAGGTACCAGGCCCCGTTTTCGGTCTGTTCGAGATACTGCCCCATCGGCATCGGTTCGATGACAGGTTCGCCCTCCAGGCTCATATTCTGGATGCGGTTGCCGGTAACGGATTGCAGTGTATCGAGGTCGGCGCCCTCTTTCATCCAATCCTTCAACCAGGAGTAGAATTCGCCAAATCGGCGATTGAACAATACAAGGCGGCCCTCTGCATCAAACAGGGCGAATGCTTCGGTCAGATTGTCCACCGCGTCATGAAGCCGGAACCAGGCCCTGCTGACCTCCTGATTAGCTTGCTGCAGGCGCAGTATCGCTTGCCAAAGACTCAACAGCAAGACGACCACAATGACCGTCAGCAATAAAATCAACCGCCGTTTCTTTGCGGTTTCGTCTACCCGGTTTTGCTCATGCCTGGCGTGTATTTGTTCGAAATACTCCTGCGTCGGTATCGCAAGGTAGCGTGTCTTCAATGCGCCAAGCTTGGTCAGGTCTCGCAGATTCGTGTCGACGTGAAAAAGTACCTGCTCAAACTTCTCCTGTCCTTCAGGCGAGGTTGATTCGTAGCCTTTTAGCCGCTCTAGTGTTGCCCTGATATCGTCAAGTTGTGAATCGGTATAGAAGAGATCGTAGGCGTAGAGCGAGTTGAGCAGTTCGACCACTTCATCGTAGATGTCATGATCCACCGTTTTCAGCTCTTGAGCGGCGATCGGTAGGTAATGGATCCCATTGCGCACCATCGCGGCCTGAAACTTTATCTTCTCGATTATGGACAACTTCTCATCCAATCCCTGCCAATAGGTTTCGACAAGTGATAGAAATGTTCTGTCGTCAAGCTCTATCGCCTTGACATTGATCTGCTGCTTCAACTCCTGAAGCCGGTTGGTGGTTTGAACCAGCGGATCGTATTGAATCAACAAAAACGAGGTAATCCTGAGGACATCGCGATCCAGGCGTGCATCCATCTCCTTGAGTTGCAGCATC
>NATV01000134.1 GCA_003094535.1 gamma proteobacterium symbiont of Ctena orbiculata
CGCTCCTCGATCAGCCCGCAGCTGTTTGAAGTGCCGGCTTCCCTGAAGACCGACCTGGGTCGCGTGATCTATGCCAACTCCATTACCTTGACACCGGGCACGGTGAGCGTGGAACTGACCCGGGAGAAGATCCTGGTCCATGCCTTGACGAAGGAAGCGGCCGACGACCTCTCCAGTGGAAAGATGGCCAAGTCCATTCCGGATGCGGCTGTCGGACGGAAGGGTGACTGAGATGTCCATGGAAGCCCATCCAATGCTTTTGGCTGCTACTGCGGCAATCCTCGTCACCCTTTTGCTGGCACTTGTCCGCGCACTTCGGGGGCCTACCCACTATGACCGGATCGCAGCGATCAACATGTTCGGTACCAAGACCGTCCTGCTCATCGCCGTTGTGGCTTTTATCTCCGGCCGCATGGACCTGCTGGATATCGCCCTGGTGTACGCACTGATCAACTTCATCGGCGTCATCGCGGTGTTGCGGCTGGTCGCCCACGGGGAGTTTCACTCGACCGGGAGTGAGGACATCGAACCGGGGGAGGCGGACCGCGGATGATCATTGATATGCTGAGTTGGATCTGCCTGATCGGCGGTGGTGTCGTGGGCATCATCGGCGGCATCGGCATCCACCTGTTCCCCGATTTCTACAGCCGCCTGCATGCTACCGGGATCACCGACACCCTGTGTGCGCTGTTGATCCTGCTAGGCCTGGGCCTGCAGGCCGGGTTAACCCTTGCGTCCTTCAAGCTGGCTTTGGTTTTCATGCTGCTGTTCATCACCAGCCCCACCGCTTCCCATGCCCTGGCGCACGCGGCAATGCACAGTGGATTGAAACCCATGCTGGCCGATGGCAAACAGAAGGGGAAAGGTCTTGATTGACGTCATCATCAACGTAACCCTGCTGGCCTTTCTGGCGATCACCGCGGTGGCCATTATCCGAATGAGCAACCTGTTCGCCATCATCATGCTGTTCAGCATGTTCAGCTTTCTCTCGGCCGGTGTGTTCATCGTCATGGATGCCATCGACGTCGCCTTCACCGAGGCGGCGGTCGGTACCGGCGTCTCAACCGTGCTGATGCTGGCCACGCTTGCACTGACCAAGGACCAGAAGGAGAAGCAGCCTGTCGCCCATCGGCCCTGGCTGCCGCTGACGGTGGTCATCGTCACCGGTTCGGCGCTGGTCTACGGCACCCTGGACATCCCCCCATTCGGCGACCCCGACGCGCCGGCCCAGACCCATGTCGCCCCCGAGTACCTCGAAAGATCCATCCCGGAAACCGGTGTCCAGAACGTCGTCACCTCGGTCCTGGCTAGCTATCGTGGATTCGACACCCTGGGCGAGGTCACCGTGGTCTTCACCGCCGGCATCGCGGTGATGCTTCTGATCGGTGGCAGGCGCAGGAAAGAGGAGCTGGAGCAACCGCAGGGAGATCCCGATGACGCATAACCTCATCCTCCGAGTCGTCTCAAAGTCCCTGATCCCACTGATTATCCTGTTTGCACTCTATGTGCAGTTCCATGGCGATTTCGGACCCGGTGGTGGTTTTCAGGCGGGGGTCATCATGAGCGCGGGCATCATCCTCTATGCCCTGGTGTTCGGGCTCGATGCCGCCGAACAGGTGATTCAACCCCCGTTGTTGCGGATCCTCGCCAGCATCGGGGTTGTCATCTATGCCGGTGTTGGCATCGTCTCCCTGTTTTTCGGCGGGAATTACCTCAACTACTCCGTACTGGCCGACAACCAGGTCGCCGGTCAGCACCTCGGCATCCTGTTGGTGGAGCTCGGCGTGGGGATCACCGTCTTCTCCGTCATGTTGATCATCTATTTCTCCTTTGCTGGCAGGTCCAGACCTTGATGGATTTCATCATTGGCCATTACAATTACTGGGTCGTCATCTTCCTCATGATGGCGGGTTTCTACACCATCATCAGCCGCGGCAACCTGGTGAAGAAGATCGTTGGCCTGAACATCTTTCAGGTGTCGGTGTTCATGCTCTACATCACCATGAGTACGGTGCATGGCGGGGCGGCGCCCATCATCAGCGAGGGGGTCGAGAACTACTCCAATCCCTTGCCCCATGTGCTGATCCTCACCGCCATCGTGGTCGGCGTCGCCACCACCTCGCTCGGCCTGGCCCTGGTCGTCCGGATCAAGGAGGCCTACGGCACCATCGAGGAGGACGAGATTCACGAGCTGGACCATTCGCTATGATGCAGGGACACACGAGCCTTCTGCTGGTGGTCTTGCCACTGATTTTCGCGCCGATCACCGCGGTCCTGCCCCGTGGACGCCTTACCTGGCTTGCCACCATGGCGGTGACATCGATCTGTGCCGTGCTGGCCGGCATGCAGTTGATGATGGTCATCGATGGTGGTGTCATCAGTTACGAACTGGGCGGCTGGGCGCCGCCGTGGGGTATCGAGTACCGCATCGATTCACTCAATGCCTTCATGGCGTTGATCGTTGCCATCATCGCCGCCGTCACCCTGCCGTACGCCCTGCTGAGCGTGGAAAAGGAGATACCGGAACGCCAGGTTCCGCTGTTCTACAGCGCCTTCCTGCTCTGTTTCACCGGTCTGTTGGGTATTACCCAGACCGGCGACATCTTCAACCTGTTCGTCTTCCTGGAGATCTCGTCGCTCTCCTCCTATGCCCTGATCAGCCTGGGCAGAAGGCGACAGGCGTTGACGTCGGCCTACCAGTACCTGATCATGGGCACCATCGGCGCCACCTTCTTTCTGATCGGTGTGGGGCTGATCTACTCGGAAACCGGCACCCTGAACATGATGGACCTAGCGGCAAGGTTGCCGGGGGTCGCCGATCTGAGAACGACCCAGACCGGCTTCGCCTTCATCATGATCGGCTTCGCCCTCAAGTTGGCCCTGTTTCCGCTGCACCTCTGGCTGCCGAACGCCTATGCCTATGCGCCGTCAGTGATCACCGTGTTTCTTGCCGCCACCGCGACCAAGGTGGCGCTCTACGTGATGCTCCGCGTCCTGTACACCATCTTTCCCGAGGGTGTCGTCGCCGCCACCCCTACGGGCGACCTGTTCATCCTGTCGGGCATGTTCGGAATCATCAGCGCCTCCGTCTACGCGGTTTACCAGGCGAACGTCAAACGCCTGCTGGCCTATTCCAGCGTGGCGCAGATCGGCTACATGGCGTTGGGGATCGGCCTGGGTTCCGCCACCAGTGTCATGGCCTCCATCGTTCACCTGTTCAACCACGCCCTAATGAAAGGCGCACTGTTCATGGCAGTGGGTGCGCTGATCTATCGCATCGGCTCAAGTAGGGTGGAGAACATCCGCGGACTGGGCCGGCAGATGCCCTGGACCTTCGGCGCCATCATCATCGGCGGCCTGAGCCTGATCGGCGTGCCGGGTACCGCTGGGTTCATCAGCAAGTGGTATCTGGTGCTGGCGGCGCTGGAGCAGCAGATCTGGCTGGTGGTCGCCGTCATCCTGGCCGGCTCCCTGATCGCCGTGGTCTACGTCGGCAAGGTGATCGAGGCGCTCTATTACAAACCCCCGGTGGAAGACAATATCTCGGTGAAGGAGGCGCCAATGCTTCTGCTGCTGCCCACCTGGGCGTTGGTGCTGGCGAATGTCTATTTCGGCCTGGATACCGGCCTCTCCGTGGGAATGGCTGAACACGCCGTGGAGACCTTGGGAATCATCGCGAAATGAGTGCCGAACAGCTAATGATGTTCACCTTGGTGTTACCCCTGCTGGGTGGTGTCGGGGTCTTGCTCACCGGGCGTTCCCCCAATCTTCGCGAGGCGGTGACCCTGCTGACCGCGGGAGTGACGGCGATACTGGTGCTCATGATTGCCGGCCGCTTCCTGGCCGGGGAGACTTTCATCTATTCGCTGGGCGAACCCGTGGCGGGTATCGCCATCGCCTTCCGTATAGAAGCGTCGGGCATGATCTTCGCGCTGGTGGCGGGGCTGTTGTGGATCGTGACATCGATCTATGCCATCGGATACATGCGCGGCCATAACGAGAAGAATCAGACCCGCTTCTATACCGCCTTTGCGATCGCCATCTCCTGTGCCTTGGGCATCGCGTTCTCCGCCAACCTGTTCACGCTATTCCTTTTCTACGAGTTGCTGACGCTCTCCACCTATCCCCTGGTTGCCCACAGCGGTACGGCCGAGGCCAAGCGGGGAGGGCGAGTATATCTGGGGCTGCTGCTGGGCACCTCCATCGGCCTGCTGCTACTGGCCATCCTCATCACCTGGCTGGCGGCTGGCACGGTCGAATTCCAGGATGGCGGCGTGTTGGCCGGCAAGTTCGATCCGGCCTGGGCCGGGCTGCTCTATGCCCTGTTCCTGTTCGGCATCGGCAAAGCGGCGCTGATGCCGTTCCACCGTTGGCTACCGGCGGCTATGGTGGCGCCGACTCCGGTCAGCGCTCTGCTGCACGCCGTGGCCGTGGTCAAGGCCGGCGTGTTCACCCTGTTCAAGGTGACCTCGCAGATATTCGGCAGCGCCTACATTCTCAGCAACGATGTCACCGGCGTGCTGGTGTGGGCGGCCGCGCTGACCATCCTGCTGGCCTCGCTGGTGGCCATGACCAAGGACAACCTCAAGGCGCGGCTGGCCTACTCCACGGTCAGCCAGCTCAGCTATATCGCCATGGGCGCCATGCTGGCCAGCAAAACGGCCCTGATCGGTGCCTCCATGCATATCGCCATGCACGCCTTCTCGAAGATCACCCTGTTCTTCGCGGCCGGCGCCATCTTCGTCGCGACCCACAAAAAACTGGTCAGCGAACTGGACGGCCTGGGCCGGGCCATGCCGATCACCTTCGGCGCCTTTTTCATCGGTACCCTGAGCATCATCGGCCTGCCGCCTTTCGGTGGTCTTTGGAGTAAGTGGTATCTGGCCAGCGGCGCCGTGGAGACGGGGCAGATGCTGCTACTCGGCGTGCTGATGATCAGCACCCTGTTGAACATTGTCTATCTGCTGCCGATTCCCATCCGTGCCTTTTTCGCCAAGCCCGCTGAGGGCGTCCACTACGGTGAGGTCAGGGAAGCACCGAAAACCATCCTGCTGGCGATGCTGATCACCTCCAGCGCCTGCATCGCGCTGTTCTTCTACCCGGATTCTCTCTATCGATTGGCCACCATGGCCGCCGGAGGATTCTGATATGTCCGACAAAACGGAAAAGACGTACCTGTTCGACAACCCCAGGAACGTGGACCGTCTGCTGAAAGGCTTCTACGCCGTCTGCGTGTTTCTGGCCGTCTTCGATCTGTTCGTGCACCGGCATATCTATATGGACTGGGAGAACATACCGGCCTTTTACGCCATCTACGGCTTCGTCGCCTGTGTCGCCCTGGTGCTGATGGCGAAGGTGCTGCGCAAGCTCGTAATGCGCAAGGAAGATTACTACGATGAGTGAACTGTCCCCGTTCCTGATCTACTTCCTGGCCTCGCTGCTGGTGTTGGCTAGCCCGGCGATGATCCGCAATGCGCTGTTGCTGGCCACCCCTGTGCTGGCGGCCCTGCATCTGTTCTTCAACATCGAGCCCGGGATGACCGCGAGCTACACCGTCCTCGAGTTCGAAATGGTCTACCTGCGGGCGGACAAGCTGAGCCTGCTGTTCGCCTATCTGTTCACCCTGGCCAGTTTCATCTCCACCGTCTTCGCCCTGCATGTCAAAGATGTAAGACAGCAGGTTGCCGGCCTGATCTACGCGGGCAGCGCCCTCGGTGCCGTATTCGCCGGTGACTTCCTGACCCTGTTCATCTTCTGGGAACTGCTGGCGATCAGTTCCGTGTTCCTCATCTGGGCACGGGATACCGAGCGGGCGCTCAACGCCGGCATGCGTTATCTGGTGTTCCAGGTGCTTTCGGGCGTGCTGTTGCTGGCTGGTGCCTTGCTCCATTACCAGGAGACCGGTTCGCTGATGTTCGACCATGTGGGACTGAACGGTCTGGCGGGCTGGCTGGTCTTCATCGCCTTCGGCATCAAGAGCGCCTTCCCGTTCCTGCACAGCTGGTTGACCGACGGCTACCCCGAGGCGACGCCAACCGGTACGGTCTACCTTTCCGCCTTTACAACCAAGGTGGCGGTCTATTCCCTGGCGCGCGGCTTCGCAGGTGAAGAGATCCTGGTCTACATCGGCGTGACCATGGCCTGCTTCCCGATCTTCTACGCCGTCATCGAAAACGATCTGCGCAAGGTGCTCGCCTACAGCCTGATCAACCAGGTCGGCTTCATGGTCACCGGTATCGGCATCGGCACCGCCCTGTCGTTGAACGGCGCGGTGGCCCACGCCTTCAGCGACGTGATCTTCAAGGGCCTGCTGTTCATGAGCATGGGTGCCGTGCTATTCCGCGTGGGCCACGTCAACGGCTCTGACCTGGGCGGACTGTACAAGACCATGCCCAAAACCACCGGGCTGTGTATCGTCGGTGCTATGTCCATCTCCGCCTTCCCGCTGTTCAGCGGCTTCGTCAGCAAGTCCATGGTGATGTCCGCCATGTTGATGGAGAATTACGACTATTTGTGGCTGTTCATGCTGTTCGCCTCGGCCGGGGTGTTCCATCACGCGGGCATCAAGATTCCCTATTTCGCCTTCTTTGCCCACGATTCGGGGCTGAGGCCGCAGGAGGCGCCGCTCAACATGCTGGTCGCCATGGCACTGGCCGCGTTCGTTTGCCTGTTCATCGGTTCCCAGCCGCAGTACCTCTACGCGCTGTTACCGTGGGAGGTGGATTACTGGCCCTATGATTTGACCCATGTGCTAACCCAGACGCAGTTGCTGTTTTTCTCCGCGCTGGCCTTCGTCTGGTTGAACAAGCAGGGCCTGTATCCACCTGAATTGCACTCTACCAACCTTGACGCGGAGTGGGTCTATCGAAAATTTCTGCCCGCGGGTGTTCAACGTGGATTGGCTTTTGCCCACAATGCGAAGAAATCGACAGTGGCGGCTACGGTTGTCCACATGAACAGTATTCGTCGTTCGCTATCCGAATCATCCATTGCGAAGTACAACCTCTCCGAGAGTTGGCCGACGGGCAGCATGGTGTTGTGGATATCGTTTACTCTCGTCGCCTATCTGTTGCTGGATATTTTTATCTACAAGTAGAGACTCACCTACGCCAAGGAGTGCGTTTCGGACGCAAAATTCTGCTTTAGGTCGATAAATGCCCCGCCCTGCCGGAATCTGAACAGATTCACAGACGATGTGATCCATCCAGGAAAAATTGTGGATTGAAAGGCAAAGCGTGGGTGATTGGCAATTTACGAGTCAAATAAAATGTATGCGCACTTGCAGCTCAGTGCTACCAAAGAACATCGTTCTAAAAAACGGACCAATTATGGACCAAATGTTTGTCAATTTTCAGGCTTTTTCTTGCCATATTGCCTGCTAACTTATTGATTTACTACCTAATGTCCCCACCCTAATATCGACTGTATCGAGGGATTATTGGAGATTTATCTCATTGATTTTATTAAGATTTGGCGGAGAGGGAGGGATTCGAACCCTCGGATCCCCGAAGGGATCACCTGATTTCGAGTCAGGCCCGTTCGGCCACTCCGGCACCTCTCCGGGATTGGCGGCGGTAGTCATCGCCTCTGATTGGCCAGTCGTCGTCTGGCCCGACCTGGGTTGACTGTGCGATATAAACCCAGTTAATTGTCTAAAATCAATGCTTCAGTGGGCAAATTAGGTTACCAAGTGAGTGGAAAAGCCCTCGATCGACGACCTAATTCTATACTAACTAGGCTAAAGTTAAGTATTAAGAGTCCCATTTTGAGGCCAATCAAGTCAAAAAAAGCTGGTCACAATGGAGTCATGAACCATTCTGATAGTCATAATTAAAAGTAATAACCAGCGCTTGAGATAGATGCAGCCGAAACACCGTACGCTCCTGGTCACCAACTGCCTGCTAGCCATCGCTTCGCTATTGGGCAGCTGTTCTATTCCACCTCCCCTGGTGGAGCGTATCAAGGCCGCCGGCGAGCTGGTGGTGGCTACCAGGAACAGCGGTACCACCCTCTATGAAGGCTCGGAGGGCCTCACCGGCTTCGAATACGAACTGGTGCAGCTCTTTTCCGAGGAGCTTGGGGTAAAGGCCCATTTCATCATCCCCAAAAGCTTCGAGGGCCTGCTGCCCACAGTGGTCAATGGCGATGCCCACCTGGCCGCTGCCGGTTTGACCGTGACGCCGGAGCGCGAAGCGGAGATCCGCTTCGGTCCCTCCTACCAGGAGATCACGCAACAGGTGGTCTACCGCAGCGGGGAGAGGCGGCCGCGCAAGGTCAAGGATCTGATCGGCAAGGATCTGCATGTCCTCGCCGGCAGCAGCCACGAGGAGGAGCTGGTTCGCCTCAAGGACGAGTACCCGGACCTGACCTGGATCAGCCACACCGATCTGGAGAGCGCCGAATTGATGCAGATGGTGCAGGACAACAAGATCGACTTCACCATCGCCGACTCCAACGAATTCGCCGTTACCCGCCGCTTCATGCCCTACCTCAAGGTCGGCTTCGACCTCACCCAGCCCCAGCCCCTGGCATGGGCGATGGCCCATGCGGAGGACGCCAGCCTCTACAACGCGATGGAGGCCTTTTTCACCCGCATCCGCGAGGACGGCACCCTGGCCCAGCTTATCGAACGCCACTATGGCCACATCGGTCGGCTCAACTTCGTCGAACTGCGCACCTTTATCAAACACATAAAGAACCGGCTGCCTGACTACCAAACCTTCTTCGAGGACGCGGCGAAGATCACCGACATCGACTGGCGCATGCTTGCGGCCATCGGCTACCAGGAGTCGCACTGGGACCCGAAGGCGAAGTCGCCCACGGGAGTGAGAGGGATCATGATGCTGACCTTGACCACCGCCAAGCAGATGAAGATCGAGAGCCGGCTCGATCCCGAGCAGAGCATCATCGGCGGCGCAAAATATCTGCGCTTTATCGAAAAACTGCTGCCGGAGCGGATCAAGGAACCCGATCGTCTCTGGTTGACCCTGGCCGGATACAACGTCGGATTCGGGCACCTCGAGGATGCGCGTATTCTCACCGAGCACCTGGGTGACGACCCCGACAAATGGGCCGATGTAAAAAAACACCTGCCGAAGCTGAGCCTCAAAAAGTGGTACACCAGTCTCAAGCGCGGTTACGCGCGGGGCAATGAACCGGTCAACTATGTGGACAATATTCGTGCCTACTATGAACTGCTGAAGTGGCAGCTGCGGCAGTTGGAGCTGGCGGAGAGAGGGAAGGAGATGTTGTCTCCCGCCCTGAAGATCACTCCCGAGGCGCTATAGCCAATCCGTCAACTGGACACCGAAACCGAGGCGGTGGCTCTCGACGTTATACTCGATCAGGCTTTCTCCGTACCCGTTGAAGTATTGCAGATAGCCGCGCCACCGCCCATGCAGGGGAAAGCTCCAATCCAGCTGCATGGTCTGGCGGTTGTCGCCGTCGAACAGATTGCGCAGCAGCAGACTAAAGGTCTGGTTCTCGTGTTTATAGATTCCGCGCAACTCATATCTGCCAAGAAAATCATCGATATCGGGATTGTCGTCGTTATCCTCCGGTATGCGATACCAGGGCTTGAATCCCATCAGGAAGTTATCGTGCTCAAAGATGAGGTTGGCATAGATGCGGTTCCAGCTGCGCGACAGAAAACCACCCTGACCGTTGGACTGGTGGACCACGCCATATTGCTGCAGCGAGTTTCTCCAACCGAATAGTGACCAGTCATTGGGGATTACCAGAAACATCTCGGGCTCATGCACGGTTTCACGAAACGGGGATGAGATTTCCCGGTTGTAGGCCTGCCAGAACGAAAGGTTGGTATAGGCCGCGTAGAGGTCGGCGCGGGTGTCGAACAGGGATTCCACCACCGGCATCTTGAAGCTGAGCTGAAACTTCATCTCCACGCGATCGAAATCGGAGGGCGGGGTATTGTAGACCTCGTAATTGGGCTTGTCATTGTAGGAAGCCAACAGGACATAGTTCTGTTTGTGGGGGGAGATGACAAAGGGATTGGAACGGGTTTTGATCTCCTCCAGGATCCGATTTTCCACCAGGGAGATACTCTTCTCCGCAACCGGAGGCAAGGTATCGCTGTCACTTAGCGCAGGCTGGTCGATGGGGTCCGGACGATTCAGGCAGTGCTGCTTCAGCTCCATGATGCGCATCGCCTGATCCCCATCCCGCAACTGTTCCCAGATACAACGCTCATAGTCGGCCAACGGGTCTGCCGACAGATAACGGGGACTGAGGGTTGCCCCGATACAGATCGCTAAACCGATAGTCTGAAGATTGGAATTCATCAACTGTTGCTACTGTTTTTTTGTTCACTTCGTTTGCGGCGAAAAAACGCCTTCAGCAGCTCGGTCGCGCGCTGCTGCAATACCCCTCCTTTAACCGTAACAGCGTGGTTGAACCGATCACCCTTGGGAAGCAGATCGAAGAGACTGCCGGCGGCACCGCCCTTGGGATCGTTGGCGCCATAGACAACCCGCGCCACCCGGGCATGCACGATGGCGCCGGCGCACATGGGACAGGGTTCGAGGGTGACATAGAGCGTGCTATCCGGCAGACGGTAGTTTCCGAGTCTTGCCGCGGCATCGCGAAGCGCGACGATCTCGGCATGGGCGGTTGGATCCTGCCGTCCGATGGGCTGGTTCCAACCCTCGCCGACAATCTGATCGTCAAGCACCACCACGGCACCCACCGGCACCTCACCCTGGGATTCCGCCCGTTCCGCCAGCAGCAACGCCTGCTGCATGAATTTCCGATCCTTCAGCTCCAACTCATCGACCGTCATCGATCGACCCATGGCCGAGTTGTTCGACCCAATCCCCACGCCCTTGAGAGTAAACCCGATGGATAGGATACAAGGTCGTGCTCAACGATGATCACCAGTGTCGATAGCATGAAACATAGGGTTATCAGTAGATCTGCAGTCACTACATTATGAAGCAGGCATGCGGTGGTGGCCAGAAGGGGATTCGAACAGCGGCACATGGCAATATGAAGTGCGCTATACTGGAGATCAAACGATCCTCCCCCCCGGAGCCCCCCTTCGATGCCCGTATCCAGACTGAACGATGAGAACCGCCGGGCCTTTCTAAGCCACCGGCGTCAGGTCACCATCGGAAAAAACAGCGGAGAGACCCAGATTGTCTACAACCTGGACATGGGCCGCGTACACTACAGCCCGCAGACCCAATATCTCTACTTCTGCAACTCCTATGTGGTAGCGATACGCCGCATCATAGAATCGGTGCTCGAGGGCCTGGAGCAGAAGTGCGAAATCGAGTGCGTCTATCTCGACACCCACCGCTGCCTCCCGGCGGCGAACCGCGTACGGCTCAACCAGGCGTCGCGAAACCCGGTCTGCGTGGCCCTGCGCATGCAAGGCATTCAGGTCACTACCGGGACGCCCTGAGCAGCAGCTGCTCGAAGCCGGGGTAGTCATCCCTTTCGATGGTGTACTTCTCCACCGCGTCGGCCCACTCCAGCTGATCCCGCAACCTCTGCTTCAGACGCTCCGGTACCGCCACCCGGCTGCCACCGATGGCGTCCACCCCCCTGGAAAACAGGGGATCGGGCAGACACCCGGCGGTCGGCCCGATCACCGCCACCCGTTGTGCTTGGCCGCAATGGGCGAGTATCTCATCCAGGGAGTCGTTGAGCAGGGTCGCCGCGGTACAGAGAATCTTGTTGCATTCAGCCAAAACGCGCGGATCCAGGGTCACCTGGAAGCGATCGCCCTGCTGCACAAATTCCGCTCTCTTTTCGATTACGCTTAAGCGTACGCCACGTCCACGCAGGCGCTCGACCAGCGGTGGGAAATAGCCCACCATACCGACGTGGTCGGTCTGCGAAAAGGCCATTTTCGCCATTGAGTTTGTCTGCCTGTCCGGCATGTAGTCGGCACGGCGAAAGAGAGACTGGGTTATCGCACTGATGGCGCCGAGACCCATGCTCCGCGCCAGTGGATCCTGCTCGCCGTAATAATGCGCCAGCTGGATTGGCGGTCGCCCCCGCCAGGCATCCGCATCGATCTCATCGTGAAGACGCTGCATGGTGTCATCCAGCAGGGTATAGAAGAAACCCATGCTGCCGTCGCCCAGGCTGACAGCGGCGAACTCGGCATCGTGCACCTGCGGGGCGTTCGGTTTCGGCAGAATGATCTCATCGATGAGCGGCAGCTCGATCCCCTGTGCAATGCGCTCAACCGCCTCGATCAGCTCCTCTGCTATCTGCATCGGCCACGGCCTGTAAATGGCATGTTTGACATCCACCTCTACCCCGAATGCGACATACCCTAAAGATAACAGGTTGGGATTCGTCACAACATAGCGATCGATGACCGATGCATCCCGGCCGGGTCATCCCTGCAGGGGTCGGCTTGGACAGAATCAATCGTCAATGTGCGATATCGACTCGGGACGAAAGGCATGTCAGACAGAGCAGACTGTCTGTTATTTATTTATGACATGAACGACCCTCCGCGAACGGTTTTTAAACCATTTGCGGAGGATCGTCGATGATAGGCAGGTCGGTTGTTAACCGGCCGGTTTCAATTTCCTTGCAAACAGCAGGAGACCACTCAAAAAGAGGGCAACGGCCGGCGGTACGGGAACAGGATTGATGGGTATGCCGGAATTTATACGCAGCGAACCATATGTGCTCGGACCCGACATCGACTCGCTTCCACCAAATTGCCTGAAGTCCACCGCGAATCTCAATATATCACCGCTTGCAGCGTAGGCTATGTCCAAAACATCAAACCATCCGCCAAGGGTGTTGTTGCCCCTTCCGTTTCCGCTGAAGCTGAGGCCAGGTCTTGTCGGGGAATTGAAGGGATATCTGGTGGCATTGTCGTAGAAGCCGACCTCCAGCCTATTACCCGTATTGGTATTGGTTACCGGATCATAGGTAGGCGCCGCAAAATTAAAGCGCCAAAAATTTCCGTCATCAAATGTAACGCTGGCTCCTTGATCGGGATTACTGGTTACAGAAAATATGCCCTGATCACCATGAGTCCACAGCACCTCGTCAGCACCGATCCCTCCGCCTACCCAATCACCAGGCTCAGCATTCAGGTAGACCGCTCCACTCGTTGCGATCGCGGCAAAGCCTTGGCTGGAGACCAGGCAGATTCCCAAAAGCAATATTGCTAACCATCTCTTCCTAACCATCAGTACAACTCCTTATATTGATAAAAATAAAAAGAAACGTCTTCGTTAAAACCCAATTCCAATCGCTGCAAGCTAAATTGGCATCCTGGATGTCTGCAATTCCTCGTATTTCATCGGCACAAAGGGATGCCACTGCGGAACCGACAGACAAACCTTATCCGCTATATGTGCGTGAGAGTATGAAGAAAAGTGAAAACAAACTCCCTGTCTTATGATTTAGTCCTAACCTATCATACCAAACTCTTTGGTTCTGAAAACTTTTTGTGACGATTAAAAATTGACGCGACTCAATATATCTTGTTTCCGAATAGGCATTAAATTCCTATCCCAGCTATCTCTATCGTCTATCAAGAGGTCTCCAAGTTTTCTTTCATATGAAACTTTAATTCATAATATGTGACACTTAGGGCATTTCACAAATCAGATTGCTGCTAACGTGAAGAGAGTCGGTAAGCCCTAAAGGTGTGCAGTTTTTATACAAGAGCCTGGCAGACACAGTAAGAGGCCAGACCTAGATCCATGGTGGTGACTTTTGATCTATTAGCTTAAGTTTGCTTGTCAGGATACTCTCCTAGTCACTCAAATATCTGTTGCAAGGTTTTAAGTTTTGGGGTTTCGTATGGTGACAAGTATGTTGCGTATCGGCATTGCACTCCAACTAACACTTTTACTCGTCTATGGATGCGGCGGCGGGGACAGTGACATCGATACCTCTCATACAGCCGTCGAACTGCAGATGATCGCCACGCCGGGCGACGATGGCGTATTCGATCCGGCGCCGGTATGGGACGCTGCCGACAGTTTGTGGATGAGCCACTCCAGCGTGAACTGGTCAAGCAACGATCCCATGTTGTCTCAGGTACATACCCGGATCGCCATCTCCCAGGATGGCGGCGCGAGCTGGGTTGACATCGGTGTCGATCCGAACCAGTCCCACCTGCTCCCCGACTTTCAGGTGACCGTCGGTAGCGATACCTACTGGGCCACCTGGCGCTTCGAAGTATCGCGACTTTTCCACGACCCCTATGACAGCGATGACAGTCGGCGTTGGAAAATGCTCTGGCATCGCGTCGTGGCCATCGGCAATCCGACACCGGCCGCATTGTTCCAAAACAGTTGGATCGGCTACAGCAGCGCAGCATCGCCTGATGCCACCTGGAGCGATGAGCGCAAACTCTTCACAGGCTCGCTCTACAACGGTGCGGATATGGACCCGATAATCGGACCCCCGGAATTTCCCCTCGATACCACCTTAAGCGACGATCTCGGCGGTTGTACGGTATTTACCGAACCAAGCGTTCTGGCGCGAAGCGACGGCATCTATATCAGCCTGCAATGTACAGGGGAGAGAAAGATCATACTGCTGCGGTGTGACCGTGGGTTTTCCAACTGTGCACACCTGGGGGATCTGCTCACCGCCGACGACGCCGCTCCTTTCAACCTCAATGATCATCCGATAGACTTTTTTTCCGCACCTGAGCTTGTGGATACCGCTACAGCCACCTACCTGATCGTAACCGGTGTCGATGATGGTGACGGACCGGACAACCGATACAACGGCTGCCTGGTGTTTCGGGTGAGTGATCTGGCCAATGCCTTGATCGAGCGCGACGCCGGGGTGCCGGTACTGGTTGCCAGGGTGGATGGAAGCAGTGGAAGTTTCAACGGGGCCTGCGGGTACGATCCCCACGACACTGCCGATGGCATCATCTACAGTGAATTCACCCCCACATCCTCTCCGCGTTTTCATCTCTTCTCGAGTCAGGTCACGCTGCCTTGAATGTCGCGAATTTGTAGTATCAATAGTCTATTAACGTAAACATAAACATAGATGACATGTTCTGTGATACGACCTCAGAACATCACCCTTGTTGGTTTCACATCAACACCCCCTGAAACGCGGGAATGATACAACCACCAACACGCACTTGCCGAACACCAGCTTCCATTCCTGCCCGCAACATGACCAAAGAGGGTCTGCGAACTTCATAGCCCTGCTCGATCCGTAGAGATAACTCAACCTCAGGAAAAAGCCGATGCTGCAACAGGTATGCACCCAGAAAGGCGGCACCGTTTCCGGTTGCCGGATCTTCGCGCACCCCGTGCGCCTCAAAAAAGAATCTCGCCGCCAGATTATTCTGCGGATCTCTCGTCTGTTGACAGAACAGGTAGACAAGGGGTGGAAATCCTTGTGCCGCCAATGGGGCAAACCGTTCAAGATCCAGCTTGCTGCGTTGCAGTGCATCCAACGAGCAAAGCGGGACAATCATCGCCGAGGTGCCGGCGGATATCACCTGGATCGGCGCTTCGGTGACGATTTCCTCCGACAAGATGCCCAGTGCCGCCGCTACCGGTTCACGGGGCGCGGCCGCCTCAAGCGTCATGGGTGGCGCGATAAACCAGGCAACCTCTCGCCCTTTCGCAGAACTCTCAAAGGCAACCGGTACTTGACCCACGGCCAGATTCAGCCGGATTTCAGGATAAGGCTCGGGTGCAACGTAGTGGCGAATGACCCAGGCCGTGCCAAGTATGGGATGACCGGTAAAGGCGATCTCCCGCGCGGGCGTGAACACCCGTACCGGATAACCGCCATCCGCTTCAGGTTTGGATGTCACAAAGGTTGTTTCTGAAAAATTCATTTCCGCCGCAATACGCAGCATCGTTTCAGAGGAGAGGTTTTCTGCGCCCACAATGACTGCCAGCTGGTTGCCCGAGTAGGGTTGCTCCGCGAATACATCAACTATATATAACTGGTGTGTCATTAGCCTGGAGATCAGAAGGAAGTAGGTCCCAAGTATAGGATTCTTTGAGAATATATCCATAAATAGCTGCGCAAGCCCGAGTTTGATCGACAAACACGGCAAAACATACACGCCAGAGGAAGTTTCCCGGTTTGAGTGCCTGCTGTTTCCCAGAGGAGGAGATAACCTGAATTGGCCTTTCAAATCAGAGAAAGGCATATCAAGTAGGAAGCAATCAAATGACGCTGCCCCCTTACTCAATCAGCTGCCATACCACAAAGCGCCTTGAATGGCATGGGATTGATGCTGCAGCCAGTTTGGTTGATAGAAGATTACATTTGGCTTGACCCCCTCATCCCGCCTTTGAGGTACAACATATGGCAGTGGTTGCTGAGATTCACGCCCTGGGCCCGTCACCTAATTTCAGCTTGCGCGATGACCCTTGCAGCGAGCCAACAGGAACAAACCCCACAAAGCTGGGCCCATGAGCCAGACACTGGCCGGCAGTGGAACCGACGACTCTACAACATATCCCAACGTTCCGGCGGGCACGACAAAGCTTGGCTGGCCGTCCAGGGGATAGTCATTCCATAAGGGGCTGAAGTTAAAAAAAGCCAATCCATTTTCATTGCCTCCCGCATCATTTGGTTCTCCACCGGCCCAATTCGTGTATTGCCAAGGCTCGCCGGTTACCCAACGCCACCCTCCCCAAGGCTCGCTGCCGGCTTCAGTTTGAATTCCTCCTATCCATGGGCTATGTCGGCCAACGCCATACTGCGGCTGCGCAGTGGACAACAGGGTATCACGGTTCCCCGGAATGCACTCATCCGCCATCCTGACGGGCGTGTTACCTTCTGGGTAGCCGCTCACACAGACGAGGTGAGCATGGTATCAGAGCGGCGGATTCGAACCGGCATACAGTTCGATGGCATGGTGGCCATCTCAGAGGAATTGTCGCCGGGTAAGTGGATAGTAGTGCGAGGCAATGAATGGTTCTGGGCATCGTTGCGGCGCTGACCATCCCGGTGCAGATGATCCCTGAACTTGAGGTTCGTACCATCTCAGTGCGTACCGGGTGGCCCGGTGCCACACCGCAGGATCTCGAAAAGGAGATTCTCATCGAACAAGAGTAGCGCCTGCGCAGCGTGCCCAACCTGCAACGACTGGTGTCCTCTTTGGGCACTATGAAGAAGTTATTCCTGTAGGCAAACCGCAAGACCTAACCCCGATATTCGCAGTGTTCGTATTCGCGCTACTACTCGTTACTGTAATTCATTCAAAATAGCCTTGAATGCTTCTGCCCCTTCTCCTTCTATGTACGCATTAGCAGTTGCAATTAATGACTGAATATTGCGTGGATGTATGTTATCCATATGACTTTGCGTGTAGGTGAGCTCAGGCTCGAGCCGATAATATTTGAGTCCTGCTTGTTTCAAGGCAGTCAACTGGCTGTTTGTGACCGTTTGAACGGCATCAAGCACGATGCCTATCAATACACCCCTATTGTGATCGGCGCCCTCAAGGTCGTCCAACTTCTCGACCATCCAGGGGGTCGTGCTCCAATTACCACCTACTGGAACTATATCCGTTATCGCATTGCTATTAATGCCTACACCTGCACCACCTTTATATATTCCCGTCCCCAGGGAAATAACAATTATGTCTTCCAGGCGCGAGGCTATACCTGTTCTTAAGGCTTCCGTGACGCCCCAAGCGGCTGGGTTATTAGACATTGTTCCACCGTCAACTACCCACTTGTTGGCCGCTGCAGACCTGGGGGGAGTTTTGCCACCCACATTAGCAATTGGAAAATATGTTGGGGCAGCACTCGTTCCCCTGGCGGCCTCCCAAACATAGTAGTTATCGTTAGCTGGGCTATTGACAGCATCAAACCAGTTAAAAAGATAGGGGCCAAAGTTTTCACCGCGAACTGGTTTTGCTACTTTTTTCTGGCTGTTGTTCACAATGTACGAAGTAGTGAACATATGTTTTACACGGTTACCGGGTAAAGATTGCATTTTTTCGCGACTACTAACAAGTGAAACTTCTGGGCCATACATTTTTTGCAAGTAGGGCTCAACCCCGCCACCCCTACCGTTATCAGCGTAGTAGGTTGCGCACAGTTCAACCTTGCAGCCCTGAGCGAGAAATATTTCGCCACCATCATGGCTGTAAATATCTACTATTTCTTCGGCGGTGTAAGGGCGGTCAGTGGTTTTTTTAGATGTGGTGAGAGCGGCAGAGATGATGCCGCCGGTAGATGTTCCTCCTATTACATCGAATAACTGGTAGGACGGTTTCCTTAATGAGGATTCAATATGCTGAATAAATGTCGCAGGTATAACCCCTTTAATTCCGCCGCCATCAATAGCCAAAATGATGGTTTTTCCCGTCTGTGGCTCCGCTGTGTCTTGCGCTGTTTTTCCGGCGGTGGTGTATACACTCAAAACAACAACGGACAAAAGTAGAGCCAAAGGCTTTATCGATTTATTTAGACTACGATCCATAGTTTGGTTATTCAACATGAGTCGTGGATTCCAAAGTCGTTATAAATAACAGATTAGGGATGACAATATTTGTTACTCACCAGATCACTTCAGCAACCCTTGCAGGCTTGTACCTTTCAACAGATGGCTTAGAAGGTGTTCTCCAGGAATGCTGCCGTTGTACATCGTTTCGCTCGCCTTGATGATCACATGCACGTCGTCCTTGGAGGGGTAAATTTCTGGCGGGGTCTTATCCGTTATGCCAAGTAGTTTGTAAACAGCCATAATTGCAGAGCGAACTGAATACTCGACGGTAAATACACAATCATCAGGTATCTCGGTGAACTGCCCTAAAAAGGCAAGATTTTTGCTTCCTTCAGGAATAACTTCCGGACGGTCACCTTTGACGCGTGGTAAAAACTGGCTGGTGACATATGGCATCATGCAAGGGACAACTTTGACCGTCTTCATAATAGCGGGAATCCGGTCTTTGGCTCCCCAATGGTAGAGTAGTTCTGTAAGCAGTTCTTCACCGGTACAATCGCTCATCTTCTTCTTCACGAAGTCACCGATATTGTCCGGAAACAAGCCGTAGGCCCAGATAGCCAGTACATTTTTATCCGGGTCATCCTTGTGCTGTTTTGGCTGGTAGTCACCGACGGGCTGACTCCTGTATTGCGGCTGTCGGTTGCAGGTTGCGCTCATGAGCCAGCTTGAATCCTTGATCGTCATGATGCCGCCGGTCACTGCTTTGTGGGAATAGGGATCCACGCCGGTAAATTCTTTTAGCAAATCCGCAATCGGTGAGTCGGTTGCCGTAATAGTGAAAGAGACAAACTTGCTTTTGTCGATATCTGAGCAAAACACCTCAGGCTTACCAAAAGCAGGATCTTTTGCAGCAATATTTTTCCACAACTGCCAGCAAGCACCGGTCTCCCGATTAAGAATTGCAGGTTCATGAGTACTACCTGTGGTGGAGTTCTCCACCATCGAGCCATTGGTAACGAATACCAGGTCGTCCACTGTTGTGGCAATCGTTTCAAGCGTCTCTGAACGGCCACGAAGCAAATGGATGGCGGTCACGGTCTTTACACCGTCTACGATCTCAATATCCAGATCAGTGACCTGAGTATTCAAATCAAAGTTAACGCCTTTACTTTTGAGCCAGATTTGTAACGGCAAGACCATGGATTCAAATTGGTTGTAGGTGGTAAACAGAATATGTTCCAATCTGCTCATCGTCGGCATCAGGTGCATGAAGCGCAGCATGTAGCGCCGCATCTCGACTACCGAGTGCCATGTCTCCATTGCAAACATCGATGTCCAGAAATACCACATATTGGTTTTAAAATAAGAATCTGAAAAAAACTCTTTTACGGTTGTTGCACCCAGTTCTTCTTCAGTCTTTAGGGTCAACTTCGTCAGTTCCATCACATGGATCGAGGAAAGCCCTAACGAAGGGTCTCGATCCGGCTCTCCACAGCTACTCATCAGACGGCATTTGGAGGAGTTGGGGTCCCATTGATTGACATCACGAATCCGCTTTAAAACTGTACGATCCGGGTCGGAAACAAGAACTGGCTCAGGGCTGGTGAATGGCGCATCAGGATCTTTACGCTTCAGGTCAGGAATAAACGAAAACAGATCCCATGTACACTCATAGTGAGCCTCCATCTCCCGCCCACCGCGCATAATGTAGCCGTCGATGGCATTGCCGCTACCATCCAAACAACCACCATTTATATCGAGCTGTTCCAAAATAGTGATCTTTTCGCCGGCCATATGGCCGTCTCTTATCAAGTACGCAGCCGCCGCCAGCGATGCAATACCGCCACCTACAAGCCAGGCACGCTTTTTCTCAACTCCCTCTGGTCGAGAGGTAATAACATTATTGTAATTACCGATCACAGTGAACCCCCTCCATTAAATGTGAACTGTCAATCTGTTGTGATATCGTCCATATTCATATTATCTTTATGCACACTTTTCATCTTCATGGTTAGAGTAGTAATAATCTTTGATTTGCACCATGACCAGGCGCAGTCCATCAACATCTGTAAAGGGCCGCATCCCATTCCGTTTTGCATGACTCTTTGTTCTGAGGCATGATTGCTTCCGTATATCCGGCCTATTCCTTAAAGAAGATTCTCTTCTGGACGCTATGAAATGTGTGTGAATCGACCTTATCGGTAAAGGAGCCTTTCAGTCTTAGGGTTAAACAGGTTTTCTAAACGTCAACCTGCACTCTTGGAATTGGGATTGAAAGATTCAATGGCAGCAGTAATTTTTTTGCCAAGGAATAATCTGATTTATATCATCAAGAAACAGCTATTTGCGTGTCCTTATTACGGAAAATCTCGAAGCTGTAACCAGCAAATTTGTTGGCGCAAGATGCATTCAGGTGTCTTTATAAATAAATGTTATTACCGCATAAACAATTAAAATAACCATAGGTTCCACACATATATGGAAGATTTAACCTCCCGGTATCAAACAGATTTTCATCTTAAATCCACATTCTGGCTTTCTGTCACCGCCGGAACCCTGATATTGCCTTTTGCTTATTATCACCTGACTTATCAACACGTGGGAATTGGTATAGGCGCTGTAATTACCTCGTTGAGTCTTTACTTGGTTGCCTGGAGCTGCCATAGGAAAACATATAAAACCATCTATACGTTTATCTGGTTAACCCCTTTTACGACTTTCTTTGTAGCCTATCTAACAAATTTACTTGGAATAACCGGTACCTATTGGTGCTACTCAACAGTACTTTTATATTACTTTATGATGACAGAGCGTCAGGCATGGATGTCAAATATTTTATTTGCTCTGGTTAACTTGCCACAAGCTTGGCAACTCTTTGAGACACACGAAGCCACCAGATTCACCGTAACATTCTTATTGGTCAGTGCCTATTCAGCTATTTTTCTTCATATCATAGCCATGCAATATAGCGAGCTGCAAAAGCAGGCGATTACTGACAAGCTAACCAATCTGTACAATAGAACACTGCTTAAAGACTCTTTGGAACAGGCGATACATCAAGCTAATAGAACAAATACTCCATTCACACTAATCATCATGGACGTTGATCATTTCAAGAAGATTAATGATGAATTAGGCCATGATATTGGCGATCACGTCCTCATACAGCTTGGAATATTCTTGAAGGATTTTCTTCGAGGCAGTGACAAGATATTCAGAATCGGCGGAGAAGAATTTTTGATCCTGCTCTACAATACCGATGAAGCCGATAGCATCAACATGGCAGAAAAAATACGAAAGGGTATTGAAAATCTTTCATTAATACCCGATCGTAAGGTAACAGTCAGTATTGGCGTGGCTGGCTTGAGTTCAGTTAGAGATTGGAAGCATTGGATGAAGACCTGCGACAAGAATCTATACGAGGCCAAGAACAGCGGTCGCAACAGGGTGGTTGTTTGTAAAGGATAGAGGAGAATGAACGCTCATCCTTTTCCCAGGAAGGGATGGTCTGTAACCTGAACACCTTGCGGCCATGTTGGGGGCCGACGGCAACCCGGTATCTGATCGTATACGCCAGTGACGTCAATTTCTGCTGCTTGGGTGCGCTGGTAGGATGAAACCGGCTTTTACCCCAGGTCGTGGTGGTGTAAACGCCGTCCAGAAAAAGCATGTGGAAATGCACGTTCAGATTGAGTGCACTGCCAAACTGTTGGATTAGCGTCACCGCACCGGTCTGCGCGGTTTGCCGGGTGAATTCCGCTTGTTGTATCAGCTGGCCCGATACACGATCACCAGCACCCGGCCCATCAGTTACGAGCGGCTGGCGAACAGGAATCTTAGTTGAAAAGGATAACTCAGCACCCATTGGCTCATCGGTTGTTTCAGTAATACCTCATCGACCATCAGTGCGGCATTTTCTATCCTGCGTCTTGCGCCGCAGCTTGATCAGAAGCCTCTGTGTTTGCACCTGAACGCAACCAGGTGTTCATGGTAACATTACGTACATTGCACCCGCAGGAAGCCGTGCTCCAGGCAGGCGCATTTGAGGTAATCGACGAATTCCTGTTGTACGGGCCGGGGCAAGGATCTGCCCTGCGCCAAATCCATCATCCCAGGACTTCCTGTAGATGACCTGCACGCTAATACAATCCTTGTACCTAACCAACAGATCCGGTGGATATTGAAGCACATCAAGAAATGCAGTATTCATAGCTCACTTCGGATCATTCCAACTATCTTTGTTCACTACTGATAGGACTATATGTATCAATGCGCTCGTTCCGAATTTATATCGAATTGACGAAGAACACATTTTGTTTTTCTACCGCGGCTTGGCGATACTTGAACGCCTCACGGTATTCTTCATCACAGAGGAGCTGAAGAAAGTTTTTCCGTCTAGGGTACTGCCCGATAGCCAGGATGTGCCAGTCTTCCAGCTCCTCACCAATAAATCCACCTTCGAAAAGCCCCCTCAAAACGAAGTGGCCGCCAACCTCGGACACCTTGGGCACGCTGGTTTCAGCGTACTTTTCAAACGCCTGATTGCCAGACATCGCCACGCCGATCAGGTCCGCATCAGCGCTCGCCCGTAACTTGAAGAAGTTGACGACAGTTAGCGGTGCATCGGGATCGCCGTCCAGCAACGTCCGCCACTGGTCTCGGGTGGGAGCATTATCTACCTCGCCGTAGGCGTGTATCAGGTCATCGACTGAGTGTTTCATTTTCTCTCCTTCGTTCAAAAGTGATGGGACAGGCGTATTCCAACGAAGCTGTCTTTAGTGAGTGCAGCGAGATCCGATTCTGTGCCGATATTGGAGAACCAGCGCCCCTCAATTTCTATCGTCCAGCTCACTCCCAGACGCCGTTCAGCCTCGATAGAGAAGAAGCGGCTGTGGTCATCCCGGTCTACAATCACCCCCAGCAATACGTTGGTATCCTGGGTATCATTGAGGGCAAGGCGTGCACCGAGAAAGTAGTCGTCGTCGAAGGGAGTGGGCGGCGCTACGGCCGGGTCGGAGTCGCGGCCGTCATAGAGGTACTCTGCCAGCAGCCCAAGGTCGGCGAAGGTGCCACCAATCTGGTAGAGGGTGTACTCAAAGCCGGCTACCGTAGCGGCGAAGGTATCACCCTGACCCTCGCGTACGAGACCTTCGAATTTCCACAACCATGCCTCAGTAGTGTACTGTATATCAGTCCCAACCTGGTTAATCTGATCATAATGAGTGATCAAACGAGTACCCTGGCTGTTCGGCACGAGCCTGGGTTCCCTCCCCGTACCCCTGAAGCAATACAATCCCAGATCCCACTCAGCAACGTAATGATCGTAGCGGACCGCCACATCGACGTGATGCTGCCCGGCACCTGATTCGAATTCGACATCGCCGTCGACCACAAGTGGAAAACGAAGACGACCCCGTTTCCCTGGAAAAGTACGTTCCCTGAACCAGGGCATAACATACACGTTGAAAGAGCCCCAGACACGCTGGGTGGCCAGATTGAACATCGGCTGTCCCAGTTTATCTTCGTTATCAATGCCCTCGACAAAATCGGTCTGATTGATGATGTCAACCAGATGACGGGATTCTGTCACGCCCCAGAACACACGGCTAAAACCAACCAATAATTCCCATTCATCGGCGATATGACGCCAGTAGGCTTCGCGCAGATCAGAATGGGTCCGCCGATCATCTTGGCTGTCCAGTCTCACGAAGAGGATGAGGCGATACTGATCCCTGCCATTATTGTATTCCGCCTCGAGTTCGGGCTGAATAATCGATGAAAACTGAAGGCCTTTGAACTGGCCGTCAAACTGCTCGTGGTACAAAAAACCCCGCATTTCGGCCCCAATAAAACCGGACAATTCGGCTTCAACTGCCTGTACCATCAAAGGCCAGGCAAATACCAGCAATATCAGTCCGCGCATGTCGAGTGTTCACCACGAACTAACGCAACCTGTTCAAGCGGCTTCTCGAAAAAGCGTTGTCGGTTAATCCCACCTGAAATTCATAGGGGCTGAACGTCAGTTCCGTGCTCTTGCCGTTCTGGTGGTTGGTCATGCTCAAACGCAATGCACGCCAATACTGACCGAGGTACTGCTCATAGTTTTCGTAGACCAGAGTTTTCAACAGATCCTCCTTACGATCGTAGAATTCGATTTTCATCCGTCGATATTCATCCTTATCAACCCAAACCACCTGGCGGCTGTAACCTGAATTCTTATATACCGGAAACTGTTCGATCACATAGCACTGGAGTTCACCACAGGCCTCATCAATAACCCAACGATAGGCGTATTTCTCCACTTCATTGGATATGAGATCCTCGTAGGCGAACTCACTACCGACGAATGGGCCCGATTTATTTACCGATGAGATGCGTTTGACGCGCTTAATCGCCGGCAGGTAGAGCCATTGGTCGTCTTCCTTGTGGATCTTGGAATGTGTCAGGAATGCAGTGCCCTTAATATCGCTCGGCTCGTCGAATACGACCAGACTCTTATCCCCTAAACCAAGCTCCGGTACTTCAAGAAACTCGATGCGTAGCTGGCGCTTGCTGGTTTCGCCGGCGCGGTTGTGCAACAGCATCTCGACACTAGATGCGCTATCCTGCCAACCCAAATCGCGGCGATCCATTTCCTTGGCGATGGACAGCCCTTTTTCTTCCGGTGATTCGGCGTATAACGGTGTCGATAGGACAGACAAGCTGAGAAGTACACTAAGAATACTTCCTTTACAAAATGATGAAAGCTTCATTGTTCACTCCGCAGACTTTGTGGCTAATTTAACGACTTCCGGTTGACGGCGGATAACCTGGTGCTTTTCTTTGTCTATCAAGAGAAGTAGCGCAGGAAGCAGTAGAAAATCAATAACTACGGCGTAGGCGATCGCAGTAGCGGTCAGAAGTCCCATATTTTGGTTCAATTTGAATTCGGAAAAAACCAGTACTAAGAATCCTGCGATCAATATCATTGAAGTGACCAGAATTGCTTTGCCTACGGTATGGTAAGCATAGTGAACTGCCTCTTCAGCCGTAGCACTGTGTTCAATCCGCGCACGTCGATATTTACTCAGGAAATGTACGGTCGCATCGACAATCATACCAAGGCTCGTCGCGGTAACGATTGATGCGGCCAGATCTACCTGGCCGACGAATATCGCCCATGTGCCGAAAGCCATCAGCGCTGGTAGCAGGTTCGGTACCAGGCTGATAATGCCGAGTTTGAAGTTGCGAAAAGACATAATCAGGGTTAACGCGATCAGCACGAATGCGACAGTGGTCCCTGTTAGCATGCCTTCAATGTTGTTTTGAAAGATATAGGCGAACATCACGAATGGGCCAGTCGCTGTTTCTTCTGCCGCCGATGGGAAGTTTCTGGTCAGCCACTCACTTGATTCTTTATCGAGCGCCTGAGTTTCCATCGTGGTCAGGTTGTCAATCGTCGCAATCAGCCGTGTAGTGGATTTATCCACGTTGATCTGATTGTTCAGATCGAGCCCGTACGGCAGAGACATCTCTAGTAACAACAAGTACTGCGCAGCAGCATCGCGGTTATCAGGTAATCGATACCAGGTCTCGTCATCTGCGTGCATATTCATGTTGATGCGAGGATACAAGTCGGAAATTGCCAGCACATGGTTGACTTCCGGCCGCTCGCGCAGCCAGCTACTGAATGCTTCTAGGTTTCGTAGATACACAGGGTCATTAATACCACCACTCTCCGCGGCTGGGAGGGAAAATTGCATTTGATACATCCCGGACAGGTGCTCGGCGGTAAATTCCGTATCCGAACGGTAAGCACCTTCCTCGTTGAAATAGCTCACGAACTGATCGTTGACGACCAGCTTTGGAATCAGCATGATTAACCCGGCTACCAAAGCCGTGGTAGCGTATAAAACCGTTCGACGGCGCGCGACCAGCAGCGTATAGAGCTTCTCAAGCGCTTTCATATTTCCTTCGTGCTGACGTGATACACGAATCGGCAATACGGCCAAAATTGCAGGCAGAAATAAAATTGAGTATAACCAGGCTGCAGCGATACCAATGGCCGTCATATTGCCCAGGTCCTGGAAAGGCGGCGCATCGTTGAAGTTCAAACTTAAAAATCCGATGATCGTCGTTAGGCTGGTGAGAAAGACCGGCTGCCAGTTAACACGCATGGCCTCTATGATCGCGTCATGTTTCGGCCGCCCCTCCCTCATTTCATGAATCAGGGTGATGAGTATGTGGATCGAATCTGCGATGGCGATGGTCAGAATGATTGTCGGTGCGTTCGCAGACATAGACGTCAGCGGGATACCCAGCCAACCCGCCATACCCACAGCCCAGACAGTAGAAAAGCCAATTACCCACAAAGTCGCGAGTGTACTGGCTACCGACCGAAGTAATAAAAACGTGATCACTAGGAGGCTGATATACATTAACGGAACCAGTGTACTCATGTCTGATAGAGCTGCTTCGTTAAATGCATTGTTGGTAGCAACTGAACCCGTGATCGCAACCCTGGCATTTGGATGCGCAGATTCGAACTTGACTGCCAGATTACGCACAAATTCCATCACCGCGGGTACTTCCTTGTCACTGACAGAAGGAAGTGTCGTTGTGATGTTCACCGCAACAGTACGGCCGTCGTTCGAAATGAGCCGACCGGCCAACGTCGGTTCAGACAAAGCGATTTGTCTGATTTCCTCGATATTTGCCTGCGTCAATACCCTGTCCCCGGGTACGAGATCTCGTACGGATAACAAATCTCCATCGGCAAAGCTGTGTTGGAAGTTGGTAATGCTGTCTACACGCGTGTTGTAGGGGGTACTCCAGGCGTTTTCCGTAAGTTCCCGAAGATCAGCGAGGAATGTAGGTGTAAAAACGACATCCTCCTCTGGCCTGATAACAATCAGTAGTCCGTCGTCTCGTATGAACGTCTCTTGTAGTTCGTCGAAAGCGCGAAGCTGGGGATTTGTCTCACCGAAAAAATAGCGATAGTCACTAGCGAAACGGAGCTTGCTGCCGCCGCTTCCTGCAATCGCTGCTATGGCGATGGTAAAAAACAATACTGCCCAGCGATATCGAATAACCCAATTTGTGAAAGCCACAACCGTGTTTTCTCTGGTACTAGCATTCCTCATACCTGCTCCCGATTAAATAAACAGACAAACGTCAGATTGTTGTGTAAGCGGGAGGTAATAAGCAGCACCAACCCAGTCTGCGACATCGGGAATGAAATCGTCTCTGGAATACCCAAACAGCTCCACTGTCATATTACAGGCAATTAACTTGACATCAGTCTCAATGCAGAGCTCTCTTAGCTCCTGAATGCTTGCGACACCTTTTTTTTGAGTCGTTTTCTTCATCATCGTAGTGGCGAAGCTCTCAAAACCTGGAATATTTGAAGGTAAGATATTCGGCATGTTCCAGTTGATATCCTGAAACCATTGCGGTCCCACTGGCATTTTCATGGGCATTGCCGGATTGCCCAAAGGACTTACTTTAAGATCAGGCTCTTCTTTTAACAGCTCCAGTCCGTAAAACGTGAAAAATATCGAAACATCCCAACCAAGAGCTGCGCCGGTAGAAGCAAGTATGAATGGCGGATAGGCCCAGTCAAGCGTCCCTTTGGTCGCAATAATAGACATTGATGGAACGTGTGAGTCCTCTTCTTTTGCTTTGGCCGCGGCATATCTCGATTCAAACCAGTTATCGAGCTCCTCAAGATTTTCTTTCATTATCTTGCTCTCAGGAACGTAAGTTCGAATTGGTTCCACTATTTCGTTATCAACGCTCATGATTCAATCCTCCGTTCGTTAAGCGAATCAGGATGAACTGACTATAAAACAGACGGACTGGTCGGTCAATTTGTTTTTTATAATTATTATTATTGTCTAATAATACATATACTTAGCTATAATAATATTGATTAATACGCGCACAAGAGTTAGTATATATGTAAGCTGATCACGATGACCCAGATGCAAAACACGAGAGAAAAACTGATCAAAAAGGCTTTTCAGGAAATCTATCGCAACGGTTTTCAAGGCACCCGTATTGATATTGTTCTGAACAAGACGGGTGTTGCTAAAGGTGCTCTTTATCATCATTTCAAGGATAAAAATGAGCTAGGGTATGCAGTCGTTGATGAATTGTTGACAAATATGACGATTCAAACATGGATACAACCATTCGAGAACGCTCAGAACCCCATTGACGAGTTAATAGCAACCATCGACAACATCTTCACAAAACCTACGAAACAGATTATTCAAACCGGATGCCCGCTTAATAATCTGGCTCAGGAGATGTCCACAGTTGATGAGGGGTTCCGCAAACGCATTGATAAGATTTATAGCCTTTGGAGATCTTCGATTGCAGATGCGCTGACAAAAGGGCAGTCTAAGGGATTCGTCAGAGAAGATATCGAAAGCGATAAAGTGGCTACTTTTATCGTCGCTTCGATTGCAGGTTGTCTCGGGGCCGGGAAAAATTCACGCGATATCAATGTTCTGAAGGACTGTGGACATTCGTTGATTAATTACCTAGACTCTTTACGATGTTGACGGTTTGAACAATACTATTGAGCAAGCTTCGATCCCTTGCGAGACTTGTAGCACAAACTCTTCGTTAAAAAAAATCACAAACATCAGGCTATGAATCACTTACAAACTATCGCAATCATCATTATCGACATTATTCGAGCCCGAATGGTGGGATGATGCTTGCGCCAAACGCAGTCAGAAACCCGCCACCCGGCGGGTTTTTTCGTTATGGGCTTTATGGAATAGGGAACAGTGACCGAAAGACACACTAACGAAACGTTCTCCTTCGTTGAATCGGAGCATGCGGTGCTGGATCTCTGGAAACTAGAGAACGTATTCCAGAAATCTCTTGAGCAAACCGCAAACTGCGCACCGTACATCTTTTACGATGGCCCGCCCTTTGCGACCGGCCTGCCCCACCATGGCCACCTGGTGGCATCAACCATCAAAGATGTCATTCCACGCTACTGGACCATGAAGGGTCGCTATGTACAGCGACGCTTTGGCTGGGACTGTAATGGATTGCCTATCGAGCACGAGATCGACAAGTCCCTGGGCATGTCTTCTACCGAGGCCGTCGAAAAACTCGGCATCAAAGGCTACAACGACGAATGCCGCGCCATTGTCCAGCGCTACACCAACGAGTGGGAAAAAACGATCACACGAATGGGTCGTTGGGTCGATTTTGAAAACGACTACAAGACCATGGACCCTTGGTTTATGGAATCCGTGTGGTGGGTCGTCAAACAACTGTGGGATAAGGACCTCATTTACCCCGGCGTCAAAGTGGTCCCATTCTCTACTGCACTCGGCACCGTACTTTCCAACTTCGAGGCGACATCCAACTACCAGGATGTGCAGGACCCAGCGATCACCGTCCTCTTCAAACTGATTGAGCAGGATGCTTACATGGCCGCGTGGACAACCACGCCCTGGACACTGCCATCCAACCTTGCACTCTGTGTGGGCGCCGATATCGATTACGTCAAGATGCACGACAACGATCTCAACGCTTTCCATGCAAGCAGGCGACAACGACCATGAACTCGACTTTGACATCGATGGTGGCCAGTTGGCGGTTACGCTTAGAAGGGCTGAGAGCTAACCCGAGTTCCCGAGTATTGATCATTTGAAACCACCCGCCAGGATGTTTTCATTCACTGCCTTTGGGCTTGCCAACCACGCTACTTCAGCGACGACTGATTCATTAGGATTCTTCCTTGGAAATTCGAATCTGCACTTGATTCGCAGCAAGTGCTGCTTAACCCAGTGATACCCGCTGTTGCCAGCCAGTGCCAGACATTGCCGGCCAGTGCCGGTCACTCCCACTCTATTGTAAATAAGCCTTTTTTGTCTTTTATATTCAATGGTTTATATTCCTGCTAATTGGTAATACCATGAAAAATACCATGCTCAAAAAATCCTTCAAAATACTCGAAAAATCGCCGATTGAACGCTTCCACAAAGCACCCTAGGCCACCTTCCGAGCTTTGACTTCCAGGTGTATGCCCTCCTGCTCCTGCAGGTAATGAATCACCGCAAACAGGTTGCTCGCCTGGGGATTCCCTTTCGGCCCGAACATGCGCATGAGGCTCTTGCTCGATTTATCGAAGACCCGTGACAATTCCTCGAACCCGATCGTCGCGTTGATATAGTCACGCAACACCGACTTGCCGGTATCGACATTACCAGCGAGCAGGCATTCGACCCCTTCTTGCAACAGGGCCTTGCGAAACGCCGGATCCCGTTGGGCACGTGCCTGTATGGTGTCCTTAAAGTCTCTCGTCAAAGCCATCATGTCACCTCTTGCCGTTTCCGGTGCTTATAGTCGCGCTAATGCCCTTTTGCAGCAGCAATATCCGCGTCCTGACGCTTCTTGGTACCACCTGCGAGCAATATAACCAAGCGGTCCCCGTCCTTGCCGAAGTAGATCCGATAGCCTGGGCCAAAATCGATTCGGTACTCATAGACGCCGGCACCCACACCTTTCACGTTAGAGAAGTTACCCTGCTCCATCCGATGGACGGCTGTCGTCACCTTGACCGCAGCGGCCACATTCAGACGATCGAACCATTTGGCATAAGGACTCTTTCCCTCAGCATCCAGGTATTCTCTAACCTCGATCATATGGCCCATATAGTAGCATATATGTTACCTTTGACAATACCAAACAACGATGCATTATCCGGATAGCCTCTGTTTTCAATGGAGTGAAACCCGAATTAGACACCTTAGAAGATGAAAACGAGCGCGTATCCTGTTGATTTTTCTAAGCAATACCGCTACGCCGCAGTGGAATCGCTTATCCGGTTGCACGCATACGTCCCTGCACGACCTGTCGAACAAACTGTGTCGCGGCATTGTCACTCGCCTCGACGAGTCGCCTAATCCCGCTCGGTCACGCCACTCGATTATTAATAAGCTTGATAAATGATTTAAAATCTATTGGTTAACATTAAACAGCAGAGCAAATACAACGACGACAATAAACCATGGACTTGAAATCACTCACTATCATCACCGGCGCAGTAATTATTCTTCTACTAGGCGAACAACTTCTTATTGCAGCCTTGGAGATGGTTGTCGGTATTGATTTTATTGGTTTTGGGCTTTGGACAAC
>NATV01000135.1 GCA_003094535.1 gamma proteobacterium symbiont of Ctena orbiculata
CCTGCGCAACAACTACGACTACGATTTCGACTCCATCTTCAATTCACAACAACATACGCCATTGAGCCGGTTTCTGTTTGAGACCAGGAAAGGGCACTGTGAATATTTCGCCAGTGCCCTGGCGATCATGTTGCGCACCCAGGGCATCCCCTCCCGCCTGGTCACCGGGTTTTCCGCCACCAACCAGAATCCCCTGACCGGCTATTACGATATCTATGCCCTGGACGGACATGCCTGGGTCGAGGCTTATGTGGACGGGATCGGCTGGCTCGAGCTGGAACCCACCGCCTACTACGACGGTCCGGCGCTGGATAACGAGACCCTCTCCGCGGATCAGATCAACGACTATGTGGAGCGTCAATTGCGCCTGCAGCAGGCGATGGGTGACAGCGATCTCAACCTCGAGTCGGTGATGACCGCGCTCTGGCAGACAGGCTATATCCTCTTCACCTGGGTGGGGGCCTATCTGAAACTCTTCTTGCTCAATACCTGGCCCTGGCTCACCGGCATCGGTGCAATCCTGCTGTGCCTATGGATGGTTTGGCCGCAGATCGCGCCCAGATGGCATGCCTACCGGATCAGGCGCCGCCTCCTCTCTGCAGCGGGCGTATCGGCCGACGAAGCAGTAGCCAGCCATCTGCAGGCGATCGATGACCTGTTACGCAACGCCGGCTACCGGAGACCCGCGGGACTGACCATTGAGAAGATGCTCGACAGATTGGCGGCGCTTGAGATCCCGCTCCATGCCGACAAGATCTCCCGCGAGTTCAATCACCTCAACTACTCCGACCACAGGATCGAGGTCGACCTGGCGCACTACGGCCAGATCTTCGAAAGCCTCTATTCCCTGGGCCATGCCGGTCTCCGGCAGCGCATCCATGACATGCAGTGATCCGCAGCCGCATCAATCCTTGACGGCATTGTCGCGTAACAGGCGATGAAAGGCATTGGCGGGAACCGGCCTGGAAAAGAAATAGCCCTGGTAGTAATCACAACCCAGGTTCCTCAGTTTGGCCAGTTGCAGTGCGGTCTCGACGCCCTCCGCCGTGACCTGCATATTGAGATTGTGCGCCATGGCGTGAATGGTCGAAACAATCACCTCATTCTCATCCTCCGCATGTATCTTCTGAATAAAGCTGCGATCGATCTTCAACTTGTCGATGGGGAAGCGGGTCAAATAGGCCAGGGATGAGTAGCCGGTCCCGAAATCATCGATGGTCATGGTCAGCCCCATCTCACTGAGCTGCCTGATTTTCATCATCGACTGCTCCGTATCCTGCATCAAGATGCTCTCGGTGAGTTCGAGTTCGATCCTGTCCACGGGTATGCGAAACTTGCTCAGTTTGTTGGTGATCTCGTCGACCAGCCTGAAACCTCGAAACTGATGGGGAGAGATATTCAATGCCAGCCTGAAGCTTTGATGATCCGGAAGCTGCCAGGATTCCAGATCAATACATGCCTGCTGGAATATAACCGCGGCAATCTCATCGATCAGTCCAGACTCCTCTGCAACGGGAATGAATCTTCCCGGCATCAGGGGCTCCTCTCCCGAGCCTATCCACCTGGCCAGCGCTTCGGCACCCACTATGCTGCCGTCGGCGACACTGACGATGGGCTGGTAATAGGGTACGATCTGATCGGATTGCAGGGCGACATGGAGATCGGCTTCCAAGCGCAATCGAAACTGCGCCTCCTCTGTCAACTTCGGGGTATAAAACTTGAAGCTGTTACGTCCCGAATCCTTCGCCAGGTACATCGCTGCATCGGTATTCTTGATCAGGTCGGTGGCGTTCTCCCCATTCTGCGGATAGATGCTGATACCGACACTGGCCCCAACCGACAGCTCATGACCCTCAAATTGGATCGGTTCCTTGATCTCATCCAATAGCGCCTTGGCGATATCGGCGACCACGCTCTCTGTCACCACGTCCTCGATGAGCACCACAAACTCATCGCCGCCGATGCGAGCGATGGTATCCTCTTCGCGCAGGCGATTGGCAAACCTCTCAGCCAGCAGTTTTAACAGTTTATCTCCCGTCGGGTGGCCGAGGCTGTCGTTGACGACCTTGAAATTATCCAGATCGAGAAAAAGCAGCGCGACTTCATTTTTGCTGCGGCGCGCCCGCTGCAGTGCATGCTCGATCCGGGAGAAGAGCAGAATCCGGTTCGGCAGCCCTGTCAGCGGATCGTAGTGTGCCATGCGTTCTAGCTGTTGCTCCGACTGCTTCAATGCCGATATATCCGAAAATACCGCGACATAGTGAGTGGTCAAACCATCATCATCATGGATTGCACTGATGTTGAGCCACTCAGGATAGATCTCGCCGCTTTTACGCCGGTTCCAGATCTCCCCCTGCCAATGACCTGCATTATGCAGTTGATCCCACATCTGCCGATAGAAATCCTGATTGTGCCTGCCCGATTTCAGCACACTCGGGTTGCAGCCCAGCACCTCTTCCTCCTGATAGCCGGTTATTTCGCTGAAGGCGCGGTTGATCGCGACGATTCTGGGAACGGTATCGGTTATGGTCACCGCCTCCTGGGTACTTTCGAGCACCGCGGCGGCCTGTTTCAGTTTTTCATCGCTGCGTTTCTTCTCAATCAGCCTCCAAAGATCACTCACCAGCAGAGAGATCTGTTGCACATCGAGATCGTTATAGGGTTCAGTCTTGTTGCCAACGCCTATCACCAGCCTCACCTTGTTTCCGTCGATGACCGGTACAGAAAGATGGCGCAATAGATGGATATGTCCCTCCGGATAACCCTTGCGGCCCTCCATTGATTGGTAGTCGTTATGGATTTGCGGTTTTCGGGTGCGCACACAATCCGCCCAGACACCTGCCTTGCTCAACGGGTAGTGAGAGTCGAACGCCGCCTCGCAGTGGAGCAAGGTCTGCTTGGACCAAGTCACCAGCTCAATGGTTTCCTGGTCGTCATTGACGAAATGGAGATATCCCACACTGCTTTGGGTGAGGCTGGAAGCCTGCTCCAGAGCGGTCTGCACGATCTCTCTTTCAGTGACACTCGGCGCGTTCTTGGACAGCTCGAGCGAGGCCTCGAGCCTGCGTTGAATCAAGGCACTGGTCTCTTCCGCCTGTTTACGCCGGTTGATATCGATATGCACACCGAGAATACGCACGACCCTGTTTTCGGCATTCATCACGGCGGAGCCTCTTGCCATCAGCCATATATAGTCACCACGCTTGTGCTTGAGCCGAAACTCCTCTCTCCAGATGGGTAGCGGCGAGGCCAGGTATTGCTCGAGATGCTCAAGAACCCGCGCTTGATCATCGGGGTGGAGGCGATCCTTCCAGGTATCGATATGGTTCTCCAGTTCATGGTCCTGGTAACCCAGCTGCATCTTCCAACGCGGGGAGAGATAGAGGGTATTGCGCACCAGATCCCAATCCCAGATCCCATCCAGGCTCGACTCCGTCAACAAGCGATAGCGCTCTTCGCTTGCCAGCAGTGCCCGCTCGTTATCGATCTCCTTGGTGATGTCCTCATATACCGCCGTGACGTAGCCGCAGGGAAGCCGATAGACGTGGTTCATCCGCCAACCCCGGATACGTTCGTCTTGATACTCGGTGGGACCCATGGTTTCGCTGATACCGCTCTCCATCACGCGGCGAAAAACATCCAGCAGTCCGAACTCTTCAACCCCCGGAAACACCTCGGTCACACGGCGTCCGATGAGTGCAGTACGCTCAACCCTGTCGGTAGTCTCGACCGCGGGATTGATGTCGACAAAAATGAAGTCTCTCCCATTCTCTACGGGTTGGTAGACGGCCACACCGAAATTGAGTTGATGCAACAGCTCCTGGGGATAATCCTCACACAGGTAATGGTCAATACCTCGCGGCAGTTTGGATTTGGACTTTTTGGACACGTCGAGATGGCCTGTCAGCTTTGATTACCCGTTCAGCACGACTTCCACGCTTTGAACAGATGCCTCAGTGGATCCCATCAGTAGGGTTTCAAACACTGCCCCTTGATGTATATAACCCAATTCTAATCGATATCCACGATATTGCCCGAAAACGATCCAATGCGGACAGAGGAAACTTCCTAGTCGTTTATTTCATGATTGACAGGAATGGCTAATGCAGACAAGGGGCGTTAATGTCGGGTATAAGGGAGGTATACTTAGGTGACACACCATAGGATCGAACAAACGCATCCAACATTGGGGAATATCACTATGCGCGGTCGTTCTCTCTGCTCGGGAGGCATACTCCTGTTCACCCTCATCCTCTCTGCATGCAGTGAGCCTCCAGCGCTTGCAACCAAGGACCCGGTACGTCCGGTAAAGAGTTTTGTCGTCGAACAGAGCAACGCCTCTTCCATCCGCACCTTTCCCGCGCGAATCGATGCCGGCAGGAAGGCGGAACTCGCCTTTCGGGTTGCCGGCAAGGTAACGAATCTCGCCGTCAAGGAAGGCGACCGGGTGGAAAAGGGCCAGCTGGTCGCGACCCTGGATAGCACCGATTACCAGATCGCCTACAACAATCGAAAAGCGAACTTCGATAAGTCGGAAAAGGACTTCAACCGCGCCAGGGAGCTGGTTGACAAGGGACATATCTCGAAGATGGACTTTGACCGCCTGGAGGCGGAGTTCAAAAGCGCGCAATCCGCCCTGGCATCCGCGCAGCAGGATCTCAACTACACCAGGCTCGCCGCCCCATTCAAGGGCATCATCGCCAAGCGTCACATCGAGATCTTCGAGGAGGTACAGGCGAAGCAGGTGATTCTCGACCTGCAGGATATCAACCAGCTCGAAGTCAAATTCGACGTCCACGAGAGTCAACTGCGGGAACTGCAGCCCGAGCCGGAAGCGGGGGATTCGAGACGTACCCGGATACCGGTCGAGGTCGCCTTTTTCGACCATCCAGGCAAGCGCTATCCCCTCAGCTTTCGCGAGGTGAGCACCGCTGCCGATGCCAAAACCCAGACCTTTCAGGTCACCTACACCATGCCCCCCGCGAACGACATAACCATCCTTCCCGGCATGACCGCCACCGTGACCGCCGACCTGAGCGAATTTATCAACAAATCCCAGACCCACAGGGTGCCGGCGACTGCCATCGTCGGCGACGCGAGCCTCGATCCCAGGGCCTGGGTGATCGACGAAAACGACATGACAGTAAAGTCGCGCAAGGTAAAGGTAGGGCGATTTCTGGGAAGCCGGATCGAGGTCCTGGAGGGGCTGGAAGCGGGTGAGCGCATCGTCACCGCGGGCACCCCGTTTCTGCAAGAGAATATGAAGGTCAGGCTGCTGCCCGACAGAGAACAGGCGGAACCCCGACCTCAAGACCTGAAGTTTCAGTAATCGGCTGCCGGATCCCACGAAAAAGAGAGAGGTTGACGGGATGAATATGGGCGAATACTCGGTGCGGACACCGGTGATCTCTTGGCTGCTGGTCATCGTCATGGTGGGTGGCGGCGTCTGGGCATTCGAACGCATCGGCAAGCTTGAGGATCCCGCCTTTACCATCAAAATGGCGAAGATCATCACCTATTATCCCGGTGCTTCCGCGCAACAGGTTCAGGATGAGGTGACCTACCATATCGAGGACGCCATACAGCGCATGGAGCAGGTCAAGCAGATCAGGATGTCGATCTCCCGCCCGGGGGTCTCCGATATCCAGATCGAGTTCAAAGACAAATACCGCGCCGATGATATCCCCAACATATACGATGAGTTGAGACGCAAGATCGCCGACATGCATAACCGGCTCCCCCCCGGTGCGCAAAAGCCGATGGTGATCGACGAGTTCGGCGACGTCTTCGGTATCTATCTGGCGCTCACCGGTGAAGGCTACAGCTGGCGGGACCTGTGGGATTACGCCGATGGCTTGAAACGGGACCTGGTGCTGGTGCCCGGGATCAGAAAGATCGTTATCGGCGGCGCCCAGGACGAGGTGGTCTATGTCGATATCTCACGAACCCAACTCAGGGAGCTCGGCATCTCCCCCAGTCAGATCTCGCAGATCCTCGAATCGCAGAATGTGGTTGTCACCGCTGGCAATGCCAGGGTCGGGGATGAGTATCTGCGCATCGAACCGACAGGGGAGTTCAAGTCGGTGAAGTCAATCGGGGATCTGCTGATCGCGTCTGATGAGAAGAAACTGGTCTATCTCAAGGATATCGCGGAGATAACCCGGGCCTATGAGGAGGTCCCCGGCCAGATGTACTATGTCGACGGCAAGCCCGCACTGACCCTGGGCATCTCCATGCAGGCCGGCGAGAACGTGGTGGCCGTCGGCGATGAGTTGCGCCGACGGCTTTTCGAGCTTGTCCCCAACATGCCGATCGGGATGGAGCTGACCGCGATCTACAACCAGCCCGCCGAGGTGGATAAGTCGGTCAGCGGCTTCATCGCCAGTGTCGGCCAGGCCGTGGCCATCGTCATCGTCGTGCTGCTGCTCTTCATGGGGCTGCGGGTCGGATTCATAATCGGCTCAGTGCTGCTTATCACCGTCGCCGGCACCCTTTTCATCATGTATCTCGAAGGTATCGAGCTCCAGCGCATCTCCCTGGGCGCGCTGGTGATTGCCCTGGGAATGCTGGTGGACAACGCCATCGTGGTGGCAGAGGGCATGCTGGTGCGTATCCAGGCCGGAATGCAGGCAGTCGATGCCGCGCGGGAGACCGTGGGCAAGACCATCTGGGCCCTGCTGGGCGGCACCGTTATCGGTATCCTCGCCTTCTCAGCCATCGGCCTCTCTCCGGACAGTACCGGGGAGTTTGCCAACTCCCTCTTCTGGGTGATTCTCTACTCCCTGCTGCTCTCCTGGATCACCGCCATCAGCACCACTCCCCTGCTCTGCGCCCTGATATTGAAACCGGGGCAAGAAGGCGGAAAGGCTAACCGGGATCCCTATGGCGGAACCCTTTTCACCCTCTTCAGGGGTGTGGTCGACCGGGCCATCCGGTTGCGTTGGATCACGGTGGGCCTGGTGGTCAGCTTGTTTTTTCTGGCACTGTTCGGTTTCGGCTATGTCAAGCAGGCCTTTTTCCCCGCCTCCAACACCCCGCTCTTCTTTGTCGACATCTGGGAGATCGAGGGCACCGATATCCGCAAGACCCGGGAGGACACCCTCCGGATCGAGGCCTTTATCCGCGAGCAGGCGGGGGTGGTGCAGACCACCACCGCGATCGGCGGTCCCCACCAGCGCTTCACCCTGGTCTACGATCCGCGGGAGACCTCACCGGTCTATGCCCAGATCATCGTCAAGACCGACACCCTGGAGCGCATTCCCGAAATCTGGGCCAAGGTAGAGCGCTATATGCAGGAGCAGCTGCCCTGGACCGACCCGATCATCAAGTCGATGCGGATCGGCCCCGGCAGGGACAGCAAGATCGAGGCGCGCTTCCACGGCCCCGACCCCCTTGTGCTGCGCCAGCTCGCACAACAGGCCCAGGGGATTATGCACGCCGACCCCGCCTCAAAGGATGTACGCGACGATTGGCGGCAACCCGTCAAACTGATCCGTCCGGTCTTCAATGAGCAGGTGGGCAGACAGCTGGGCATCACCCGTGAACATCTGGCGACCGCCCTGCAGTATGCCTACGACGGCACACCGGTGGGGCGATTCCGCGATGGCATCCGTATCCTGCCGATATTGATACGCGCCACCGAAGAGGAGCGTGGCGATGTGGGGAACCTGCAGGATATCACCATCTGGAGCCCGGCCCTGAATCAGTCGATCTCCGCGGCCCAGGTGGTCAACGACTATGAGACCCTGTTCGAAAACTGGCTGATCCGTTCCCGCGACCGCATTCAGACCATAACCGCCTCCTGCAATCCCATCGGGGAGCTGGCCACTCCCCTGTTCAAGCGCCTGAAATCGCAGATCGAGGCGATGGAGTTGCCGCCCGGCTACAGTCTCTCCTGGGGCGGAGAGTATGAGGACTCGGCCGATGCCCAACAGGGCCTGATGCGCTCCCTGCCGGTGGGCTTCCTGTTGATGATCCTGGTTACCATTCTGCTCTTCGGCAAGATACGCCAACCGCTGTTAATCTGGCTGACGGTGCCGCTGGCGGTGGTCGGCATCACCGCGGGGCTGCTGTTGTTCGACGGCGCCTTTGATTTCATGTCCCTGCTCGGAGCCCTTTCACTGATCGGCCTGTTGATTAAAAACGCCATCGTCCTCATCGACGAGATCGATCAACAGAGCGCGGGGGGAAAAGATGCCTACAGCGCGATCCTCGACTCAACCGTCAGCCGACTGCGACCGGTGGTGCTGGCCGCTGCCACCACCATCATGGGACTGATCCCGCTGCTGCAGGATGTCTTTTTCGTCAATATGTCGCTGACCATCATGGCGGGGCTCGGTTTTGCCACCCTGCTAACGCTGCTTGTTGTACCCACCCTCTATGCCATGCTGTTCGGGATAAAACCACCCGCCTGACGGCAATCGCCTGATCCATCAGCGGCAAAGGGAACCCTAACCCTAGAGTCGCTGCAGATAGTGATCGGGCGGCACCGTTAATGGCCTGAAACTGGAGAGCCGGGTCTGCGTTCCCAGCCAGCATACCCGGTGCTCGATACCGAGGAGATCCTCTATCTTGTCACTCGATCCGAGGTTCAGCGGATCGTCCCTGTAGCCAAGTTTCCGGCCATTGACCCAGAGATGATTGTCGACCATCGCAACGCGATCCCGAGGCAGTCCGACAACCCGTTCCACAAGGCGTTTGTCGACGACAGCCGAATTGAAGATGACACTATCACCCCTCGCCGGATCGGCCCGCTTCAGCGGTGATCTATGGCTAAAGGGGATGCGAATATCGTAGGCCATCTTGTTGACCAGGATTCGATCGCCCTCGAGGATGGTCGGTTTCATCGATCCGGTAGGGACCGTATTCCAATCGGCAATGACGCTACGAAACAGCACCATCAAACTGAGAAAGAGCAATAGAGATCTATGCTCTTTCCATAGCAAGTGGAATCGCTGCATCATTGCCAACTCCTAGATTGGGATATCCCTAGCTACGACTCCAATGCATTGCCGTATGTTCAGACAAGCCTCAAATGGCCCAAATGGTCGTTTATTGAAGTGTTACGCTGCGGCAAGCCGCACCATAATCCTGAAGACCTTAACCATTGTCTCGAGAAGGTAAACATAACCTGTGGAATATTCACACTAAAAAATCTCGCAATCTCATATAAACTTTAGATATGCGGGCTAAACACCACAGTGGACGGGAAGTGCAAGGCTGACTGATACCAAGTAAAAGCAGAGGATGGCGCCCGAGGAGGTGTCTCATCGCCAACATCTTCATATCCTATCGACGCGAAGACAGTGCGGATGTCACTGGACGTATCCACGATCGGCTTGCCGAACACTTTGGAGAGTCGGCCGTGTTCATGGATGTGGACGATATCCCCTTGGGTGTCGATTTTTCCAAATATATCGATGAGAAGGTGGGTAAATGCGAAGTCCTCCTGGCTGTAGTCGGGCGGGACTGGCTCTCAACCAGCGATGATGCTGGCAACCGCCGCCTCGATCTACCCAGCGACTATGTCCGCATAGAGATCGAGTCAGCGCTGAAGCGCAATATACCGGTTATACCCCTGTTGGTCCGTCGCGCATCGATGCCCGGCGCGGAGGATCTGCCTGAGAGTATCCGCGAATTCTCCAAGCGTAACGGTATGCCGGTTAGGCCCGATCCCGACTTCCGCACCGATTGCGACCGCCTCATCGAGGGCCTGGAAAGAGACAGAACGGGAACAAGGCCGATAGTCTCCAATCGCAACAAGACGGTAGAGATAAAACCGAAACCCAAACCCAAGATCCTCACGATGGCGGTAGCGGGGATTGCCGTAATCGGTGCACTCTTCGGTGTATACCTGTGGTACTCGGGAAGCCGGGGCCCGGCACCAACCATTGTCGAGTTTCAGGCCAATCCAAACAGCATCGAACACGGTGCTGATGCCACATTGAGATGGGTAACGAGAAACGCCAGGAAGGTGGTTATCCTTCCCGACATCGGTACTGTATCCGCCTCCGGCTCCAAAGTGATATCGCCGACAGAAAGCACAATATACACCCTGGCCGCAAGAGGCTCCGATAGTGGGACCGTGAAACAAAGGCTCTCGATTCAAGTCAATTCGCAACCCGCGGCCACCATTCCGCAATCGAGACTCACGGTCGCAGAAAGCACCATCAAGCTAGGCGAATCCACAACCCTCAGCTGGCGCACCAAGGATGCCTCGGAAATAGAGATCCAACCCGGCATCGGCTCTGTTGAAGCAAGCGGGTCCGTCAAAATCTCGCCCCGGCGCAATACATCTTACACATTGACCGCAAAAAGTCCTGCGGGTACAGCGACATCGACCACCCTGGTCAAGGTCGAGAGGACCACAATTCAAGCTAGACCGACCATTATCACTCGGCCAGCGATAAGAATGAGTCAATAACCGGGCGACAGTGAGTTAGGTGAATAAGCCGCGAATCCACCTGAATGGGCAGTAGGCCGCAACGGAACCAAACACAAGATTGTAACTGTCTGTCCACTATGAAACCTTGTGACATCGACATCACCCTGTTGAGGGCGACATAATAACGTTGTTGGATAGGGCTTTTGCCGTGCTCTGTTCAAGCTGACATAACCAAGGAAGCACTGCAAAAATCATAAATAACTCTTATGTGCGTTTTTCGCGTTCGTATGCGGACTCTCATTCCCCTCTCCAAAGAACTATATTTGTAAGTAGGAAAGGAGGAGACAGACATGTCCATCAGTCGATTTCTCTACCTGCTGCTACTCACCCTGATTCTCTTCTGTATCGATGCAGTCGCCAAATTGGACTATGACGACTACAGCGCCGCCCGTCAAAGGATGGTGAGGCTGATCGAACAGGACGTCCGTGAAACCAGCAGCTATCTCGATAAAAGACAACTCGATTCCGGGATCATGAAGGTGCTGGCGGAGGTGCCGCGTCACCAATTCGTGCCGGCCGACATCCGCAGCCGGGCCTACGAAAACCGACCGCTCCCCATCGGATACGGTCAGACCATCTCCCAGCCCTATATCGTGGCGATCATGACCGACCTGATCGCCCCCAGGCCAGGACACAAGGCGCTGGAGATCGGTACCGGCTCCGGTTACCAGGCTGCCGTACTCTCACACCTGGTCGAAAAGGTCTACACCATGGAGATCGTGGAGCCCCTGGGCGAACAGGCGACTGAACGACTGAAGCGACTCGGCTACGACAATATTGAGGTCGCCATTGCCGACGGCTACTACGGCTGGAAGGAGCACGCCCCTTTCGACATCATCATCGTCACCGCCGCCGCCAGCCACATACCCCCTCCCCTGATCGAGCAGTTGAAACCGGGAGGGAAGATGATTATCCCGGTGGGCAGCCGCTTCATGACCCAGCAACTGCTGCTGGTCGATAAGGACGATGACGAGGAGGTTACGGTGCGCCAGATTTTGCCGGTCAGGTTTGTACCGCTTACTGGAGAACACTAAGTACTACTTTTGAATTTTGAATTGCATGTGTGCACTGCGCGCGCTTCTTATTGAAAAAACTACGAGCGGAGCTCGCGCATTCATTCTACATTCATAATTCAAAAATTAAATTGCTATGATTCGTCCACCCTATATTTCAGTTGCCATCCTCTCAGCATCGGCACTTGGTTACGAGATTCTGCTGATGCGACTTTTCTCGATCATTCAGTGGCACCACTTCGCCTACATGATCATCGCCCTGGCGTTGCTCGGTTACGGCATCAGTGGCAGCCTGCTCTCGATCATTCAGCCTACGATTACCCGCCACTACAAATGGCTCTATCCCCTCTCCCTGATGCTCTTCGCCTTCACTGCATTGGGGGGATTCCTGATCGCCCAATCGCTCAGTTTCAACAGCGAGGAGCTGTTCTGGGATTTTCGCCAGGCCATCAACCTGGCGATCATCTGCCTGCTGCTGGCACTGCCGTTCGTCTTCACCGCCAGTGCAATCTGCATGACCTTCATGGTCTACAGCGGAGAGCGGGTCTCCACCATCTACGCCGTCGATCTGTTGGGGGCCGGTATCGGGGCATTGGGCATCATACTCGTCATGTTTCTGCTGATGCCGGAACAGATCCTGGTTGCGATCCCCCTCGCGGGCATGGCCGCCATGGCCATTGCAGTATGGGAACTCAATCTTCCCTTCAAATCCCGCCTCTATATTCCCCTCATGCTCATCGCGCTTCTGCTGCTCAACACCGCACCCCGGATCTCCCTCAGCTTCTCACCCTATAAAGGGCTGATGCAGACACTGCAGATCAAGGGGACTCGCGTTGTCGATCAGTATTCAAGCCCCCTGGGCTACCTTACCCTTGTTGCAAGCGACGAGATGCCACTGCGCCACGCACCGGGATTGAGCCTGATCAACCCACGGGAACCGCCGCAGCAACTGGGACTCTTCAGCGATGCGGACAACATGTCCGCCGTCACCCGCTTCAGCGGTGATATCGACGCCCTCAGCTACCTCGACCGGACAACCTCGGCTCTCCCCTACCACCTGCGCAGGCCGGCCGAACTGCTGGTGATCGGCAGCGGCACCGGCGCCGATCTGCTGCTTGCACGTTACCATCAGGTGGAATCGGTGGATGCCCTGGAACTCAATCCCCAGCTGGTTGGGCTGTTGAGAAACGACTACAAAACGTACGCCGGTGAAATCTATGACAATCCCTCCACCCGTCTGCACATCGCTGAGGCGCGGGATTTCCTCGGCCAAAGCGAAAAAAAGTATGACCTGATCCAGATTGCCTTGGTCGATGCGGCCAGCGCCTCTTCGTCTGGCCTCTATGCGCTGAACGAGAGTTATCTCTATACCCAAGAGGCGCTGGCGCTCTACCTATCCCATCTCGCGCCGGACGGCTATCTCGCCATTACCCGTTGGATCAAGGTCCCACCCAGGGACAGCCTGAAACTCTTCCTCACCGCCCATCAGGCGATGGAGTCCCTGGGCCTGGGCAACCTTGAGCAACGCCTGCTGCTGATTCGGAACTGGCAAACCGCCACCCTGCTGGTGAAAAACGGGACATTCACCTCTCGGGAACTGGCTCTTGCCGATACCTTTTGCAAGGCAAGACTGTTCGACACGGCCTACAGCCATCGCCTCACCGAAGCGCAGGCAAACCGTTACAACCGGCTGCGAGAGCCCTATTTCTACCGGGCGAGCAAGCAAATTGTTTCAGGGGAGAAGGAGCAACTCCTGGCGAGTTATAAATTTGATCTCCAACCCGCTTCGGATGACAAACCCTATTTCCACCACTTTTTCAGGTGGGAGAGCTTTTTCGAGGCGTTGAAGTTGCGCCACCAGGGCGGTATGCCGCTGATCGAGTGGGGTTACATCATCCTTATCCTTACCCTTGTGATCACCGTGCTGCTCAGCGCCCTGTTGATACTCCTGCCCTTGAGCATCATCTCTCGCAATACAGATTCGACGGGAACCGGAGTGGGCCGATGGCGCGTCTTTTACTACTTCTTCTGTATCGGCGTGGCTTTCCTTTTCATCGAGATCGCCACCATACAGAAATTTATCCGTTTCCTACACCACCCCATCTACGCCATATCGGTCTCACTTGCAGGATTCCTGCTGTTTGCGGGCCTGGGCAGTTTTGTCAGCGAGCGCTTGGCACGACTCCGATCGCACTATCGCATAGCAGCACTCTCAGTCTTCGTCATCGCTTCCGTGAGCCTCGGCTATCTGTTTCTGCTTGAGCCACTGTTCGCACAGCTAGGCCATCTCGCCATGGCGTACAAGTTCGTGATCTCCTCGCTGCTTATCGCTCCCCTGGCGTTCTTCATGGGGATGCCATTTCCTTTGGCCATCTCATCTCTGAAACAACAGACCACGAACCTGATCCCCTGGGCTTGGGGAATCAATGGCTATGCTTCGGTGATCAGCGCCGGATTGGCAACACTGATCGCCATCGATTTCGGCTTCACCACGGTTATTCTTATTGCGATTCTGCTCTATCTCTCAATATTGCCGGCGTTTCCGGCTTTGCTTGAAGAAACCGGACACCAAAATTGAGCATGGGCAACTGTAATAGACTCCTTGCTTCGAATTGAAGTACAAAACAAGTTCAGTGGTTTTGAAGTTGGCCAGTGCGTGAAGCTATATTTATGTAAGGGGTTGGTACCGAGTATCTCTAATGATAGCAATCGGGTCCCACAGATTTTTTAACGTTACGATCGATTCAATTTATCTACGCTTGACCAACTCGACCCGCCGGTTTTTTGCGCGGCCGGCTTCCTCTTCATTACTGCTGACCGGTGCTGCGGGTCCGACGCCAAGCGCGGTTAGTCTGCCGCGATCGATGCCTGCCGCCACCAGCGTTTCAACGACGCTATTTGCACGTCTCAAGGAGAGGTCCTGGTTGTATGCCAGCTTTCCGACATCGTCAGTGTGTCCCACCACGTAGAGCCGCAGGGCCGGGGTTGATTCCAGTGCCTTCACTATCTCGGTAATCGTCTCTTTGGACTCTGGTCGCAACGTCGCTTTATCATGATCGAATTGGATGCCGTACAAGGCCACGTGCCCGGACTCTGCAATCTGCTGCTGCATTTCGGATGCGTCGACAAATTCCAGCGTTGCCTCAAAATCGCCGACCTCCAGGATTTCAACCAGTATCACGACCCGTTCCCGGTGATTCTTGTTGGGGTTGTTCGCTGCAATCGCAGCGGCGAATACGCCAACATGATATCTGGCATCGTCCGTTGTCACCTCAATATAGCGATATGCCGGTGAAGTGAAATTGTGAGAGAATCCCAGTAGATAAAATGGGTGAGTCAACCCCTCGGTGGGAACCATGGTGTTCCGCGTCCATAGTGTGGTCGCAAGCAGATGGCTTTTGCATCCGGCGTTTTTACAACTGTATATCTCCTTGGCTTCTCCCAGATCCCTCAAGGCAACGTCATAGTTTTTCTGCACCATCAGCGGCGTATCGCCCGATTTTGCCAGGTAGAGAATGCGCGTCCGTTTTCCCTCCGGATTGACTACCTTTAGCTTTTTACCCCCATCTTCCTTGAGAAAATTGGCGGCGTCGTACTCATTATATTCAAAACCGAGAATTTCCGATCCGGTTACACGTAATATTTCCGGATGGTCGCGACTACCCGGCATGTCGCCTGCATAACCATTAGCCGCGGACAGGATCAACGAAAGCAAAATGAGAAAACAGTAGTGCATGTGACAATCTCCTTTTGCGAGCGAGTATAGATCAGGGTGAAAGGTTTATCTGCCCGAATGTGAATATTCACACCTGCAATGTCTACACTACAACTACAATCTGCATGAGAATACAATTTCCCTGGCGCATGACGACGGAGGCAAATTGATGATATGAGCGATGAACGCTACATAAAGTGGCTGAGCGACTATCGGAACCGCAGAGAAGATTTACAGCAGGAAGTGATGAAAGCCGGCAAGCAGATGCTCGAGCTCGATGCGTTGGTGGGACTTGAAGGAAATTGGTGCACCGATGCGGCGCGTCGTCACGCCCAGGCGCTCCGTCCCGCGTTGGTGCACTCGTTTTGCCTTGTCCTCTGGTCCAGGCAGTTCGACGAGAAGTTCTTCCTCAAAATCACTGAAGACGAGGAAGTCGATCTGCAGCGGACGCGCAGGCTTCTCACATGGAAAGCGGAGAACTTCCTACCCAGGATCGGCAGGTTAACCGCCCGTTTGGATCAGGCCGGATACTACACAATGATGCTCTGGCCGGAGTGCCGGCCTGATCCACCACCACAACCGCTGTGTGTCAAGGTGCCCGAAAAGCAGATGCCACCCGATGGTGTGTCTCCGACTCGGGAGATGAATATGTGGTTCTACGTCTTCACCGCAGCGATCGACCTTGCCCAGGCTATCATCGTCGAGACCAACTACAGTCAGGTGCTCTTCGAGGAATTGCGTACTCTCCGTGAACGCGGGCTCGGCGGGCGGATCCTGTTCTTCGATGTCAACGACGAGCTGTACCGCGACCAGGATGGCCGCCGCTGGTCCCTGGAATCCATCGGGGAAGCTGTCGAATTCGCGGCTGCGCAACCCATACACGAGTATCAGCCGGACTAAGTGCTGCGCGCCAGCTTATGAAATTTCCATTATTTCTATTTTTCTCTCTCATCCTTATGAACAGTAATGCAGCAGCAGACAACAGAGAAAGAACGCTATGTGGATCTATACAAGAACCCTTTCTTTTCTGGCTTTGGAGTACAGCGGCGCCGAATCCTGACCGGAACAGAGCCTTGGTAACCCCCCTTATCGAGCAAACACAATTCACCACATCTGACAACAAAATACTCCGAGGATACAGATACAACTCGCACAATAGAGAGGACAAGAGAATCCAACCTAAAGGTTACGTTCTGATGGCCCTGGGAAATGCCATGATCGCAGATCAAATCATTCCATCCCTGAAATACTTGGCCTCAAGCGGATTCGATGTGTATATCTTTGACTATAGGGGGTATGGCAACTCGGAAGGAAAAAGAAGAATAAACGCAATCATCGAGGACTATAGAGAGATCATTGACTTATTGAATTCCAAATACGGCAAGCGCTTCCTTTACGGCGTCTCTCTCGGTGGAGCCGTCATTATGAACGCAATCGGATCAGGCGCAGAGTACGATTCAGCAGTAATCGATTCAAGCCCGAGCCGGTTTTCCGGCTTCGGCTGCCCTGAACGCATTGATCCGATTAACAATCTTCCGGATGATGCCAGCAAAATTTTTGTGATAACCGGAAAAAAGGATCAGGTGCTGGATTCTGACATGACCGCTCCATTAAGAGAGGAAGCACAACGGCGAGGGGCCAAAGTAATAGATGGCGTGGATTTTTCGCACCCATATATGGATCGAAGCCTGGAAGCACATAAGACAAGAACGAAGTTAATACAGCACTATTTCACCAAAAACCCAGATTAAACCATATGAGTGAATTATAATTGAGATGGGCGTGTCGCACTGTAGGAGAGCGGACATGGCAGAGCATGATTGTGAACACTGTAAGCTAAGAAACAGATATGACGAAAACCCAAAATCCATGGTCGGTAGGATCTGGCGATGGCATATCAATTTCTGCCCCGGATGGAAAAAATACTACTTTTCGCTTTCAGACAGCGAAAGGGCTGAACTGGATAGCAAGTATAACTTCACAAAATATAAAGAAGTTCACTGATCGACAGTAGCATGGGGGTGCCGGCACACCGGCACCCCCTTCCGTTTGGCGTTTGGAAAGAAAACGCCATATCAGCGTCTATTGCTCTTTCCTACCATCCTTGCTCTTTTTCAGCACATCGATCCATACCAGTCGATGATCCGAACTGGGAAACGGCCAGTCCCCCACCAGACCGAACAGAGGATCGTTCGCTGCGGGCCAGAATACGCCTGCATTCACCATATCCAATCCCATGGACGGCAGTACATAGTCGACTCGCAGGTTACCCGGTGTCCAGTCTGCAAAGTCGGCGGTATCGAAATCCGCGCCGCCCAGGTGAGTCGTGTTTATCCCACCCTGCCTCAGCGCCGCATCGGCGCCGCCGATGCTGACCGGGGTGATCGAGGTATTGATCAGGGGAGAGGTCAGCAGCTTGCCGGCCGGATTGCCGGTGCTGTCGCCGTCGTGGGGATCGGCATTGAGATCGCCCAGGATTACGAACTGCTCGCCCGATTTCAAGCCGCCAACGCGGCCCTTGTCGTCGTACATATAGTCGGCGCCCGCGATATAGTCGATCCAGAATCGGATCTCGTCGTGGTTGCGGCGGCCGTTGCGGTCTTCGTCGCCATCGAATACCGGTGGCGTGGGATGGCTTGCCAGAACATGCACAACCCTTCCCTTCACCTTCACCGGGATATCCCAGTGACTCTTGGAGGAGAGGCGCAGTATCTCCTGCTCCTCGGCACTGTACCAATCAAACGGCAGCATGGAGTCGGGCATATCCTTCCACAGGAAGTGCTGGAAGCTGCGCACCTCGTTACGCTTTATGGGATAGCGTGACAATAACGCCATGCCGTACTGGCCGGGGTAGAAACCGAAGCCCTGCGCGTCCCCCGGGCCATCGCTTGAACCGTCGTTGTCCATGTCGAGACCGGTTGGGATACCTGTGTTGGACTCGGCGAAATAGACATGCTTGTACTTGATCCGCTTGGCCCCATTCTGCCTTTTGCCGAGGTAGTTGTGCATGAAGAGGCGTATCGCAGTGCCTGACGGATCATAGTCGAACTCGTTCAGAAGCAATACATCAGGCCGTACGCGCTGGATAATTTCGGCCACGGCCTTCGCCTGAGGATCATCTGCCGTGGAGAGATCGCTGATCAGCTCACCGGCTGCGGAACGATTCAGCGATGCGTTGAAGGTTGCGAAACGCAGGGTCTTGTCGAGCTCCTCCATGTTGAGGCGCAGCAGCACCGGATCGTGGTCGCTGGCGGCATCATAGAACTCGCTGTTGAGATGCACGGCATCGTATTCCGCGCGCGCTGCCAGGCTGTAGGAGACAAGGATATGATCCAGTGCCTGGGCATTGCCCTGATAGTTATAGCTGTAGCGTTCAAGGACCGGCAGGCTCTCGGTCATGTTGACCATTTCAGGGGTGTCGCCGCCTTTCAACACCTTGAGCGGCTCCATGAACTCGAACTCGTTGAGATCACCCAACACCACCACGTTCGCCTCCGGGTCCTCCTCCAGGATCGAGGTAACGAGGCCATTCACCACCCCCGCCTGGGCGATTCGTTCATCCTCGCTGCCGTTGACCGGCGGCTGCACCTGGCCGAACAGCGGGGTGCTGCCCCCCTTCGACGAGAAGTGGTTGTTGATCAGGTGGAACTCATCATCGGCAGCCTTGAAGCGTGCATAGAGCGGCTTGCGGCTATCGAAGAAGGCATCTCCATCGGAGAGATCGCTGTCGGTGACTCTGGTCACCGACTCCCAGTCGACCTCCACGGTTTCGGGATTGAACAAATAGGCCACACGGATGTTGCCGCCGGGTTGACCGCCATCCTGATTGTCCTGCGGTGGATTGTCGATGTACTGGTAGTCGGGACCACCCGCGTTCTTAATCGCCTTGGTGAGTTCCTGCAGGGTCAGGTCGGCGTCGACCACACCGTCATCCAGGCTGCCCGAGTTGTCCTGAATCTCCTGCAGGCCGATGATATCGGGGGCGTTGAGGCTGTTGACGATCTGCGCCGCCAATCGATCGAACCGACCGTCGGCGAGATCGGCATCGCCGTCCTCGTCGTTGGGATCGAGATTGAGTAGATTGAAACTGGCGATGGTCAGCTGGCGCTCCTGCTCTGCGACCAGGGTTGAGGCATCAGCCTCCAGATCTCCGCTCTGAGCGGTGAAATCCTCGGTGGGATAGACCTCGAAGTTGCCGTAGCTGTAGCCGACGACACCGGTGACATCACCCAGTCGATCGCCTGTATCCACCACCTGATAGAGGTTGTGGATGCCGCTGTCGAAATCGATCTGGATCCTCTCCGGATTGAAATCGTACGGCCTGATGGTGATGCCGCCGCGCTGATTCAGCCCAGTGGCACCCTCACCCATGTTTGCCAGCACGAAGATCTCGCCGAAGCGATTGGTGGCGGAGACTGCCACCGCATCCATTACCTTGACCCGCATCGCCTCGAGGGACTCGTAGAAATCTATGCCATCCTCCTGCGGATCGAACTGCTGGAGCTGGTCGTTATCGATAACCTGCTGCGGCGGTACCCTGCCACCCTGGCCGATCATCACCGGATCGGGCGGCATATTGCCCTGCGATACCACCACTACATCGGGACGATAGAACTGAGTCGTGGAGAGATTGCCGGTAGCGCTGCCGCCAGGTGTATATTCACTGACCACACCGGAGATCTCCACCAGATCTCCCACCGCCACAGTGGGCGCGCTCTGGGTAAAGATATAGATGGCGTCCGAGGTCAGGGGATCGCCGTCGCCCAGGGGATCCTGGACGAAGAAGGCATTCGAATCCACCGCGGTCACCACCCCCGAGGTGGTAACCTGCTGACCCGCGTAGGGCGAGCTGTGAGCCGCCCCCTGAATCTCATAGATGGCGAGTGAATCCGGAGTACCGCCATCTCCACCATCGCCGCCGTCGCCGGGATCGGAGCCATTCAGGCTCTGTCCGATATTGGGCAGGTCCGGGGTATCATCAAGATCGGCGACCCACACGAAGTCGGTATCCAGGGTACCGCTGCCTTGAAGTTGCAGCGATAGACCAACCGGGGTTGAGGAGATCTCCGCCACGCCGATGTCGACACTGGTCATGCCGTCAGCCGGACCACCACTGGCTGTGAAACTTCCTTCGTAACTCAGAAACTGCACCACACCGCCGCTGCTGTCCACCAACGCGATACCATCGGGTGTGCCGTTCTGAATGCCATTGGTGGGGGCACTATAGACCCAGAAACCGTAACCGCTGGCGGTATCATCAGCCAACACCCCGCTGAGGTCTATGGTGCTATAGACGCTGAGTGAAGAGGCTGCACCGTTATAGAACACCAGCTGCCAACCACTGAGGTCGGTTCCCTCCGGCCCGGCAATCTCGACGAATTCGTTGACGTCGGTGCCGGTATTGTCATAGTGAATTTCATTGATGAAGACGGGTGTGTCCGATAAAGCGGCTGTAGCACTCAGGCCCAGCAGCAGCGCCAGCAGGGTTTTTTGATGATGCATGTGAGAGATCTCTTATCTTAGACTTTGTTCAGAGTGGCCTCACACGCTATAAGCAAATGGTTTCTGTCTGTTGTGGATTTAATGAAATTTTTTTTATCGAACGGTGCAGATCAAGTGACAGATTTATGATTGAACATCGACTCTCAAGTGTCATGTTGCTGCTGTATTGTTTAAATCAAACTGAAAGCCCCCCCACCTAGACTTTGCGCCTTACTCTCATTTATAACTGTTAGTCAGGAGATTGAGGTGATAAACAAAACACTGGTAAAAGCCATATCCGGCTGTCTGCTGTTGCTGGTCTCTTCGCAAGCATTGAGCGGCGATGATCGACACGAAAAAGAGGAACGTGAATCAAAGGATAAAGGAAGTTTCTCCTTTGCCATGATCGGGGATGTACCCTACGGTGTTGCCCCCTATGCCGACTACCCCCCTTTCGACAATCTTATCGATGAGATCAACAAGCGAAAAAAACTGAAGTGGGTCATCCATACCGGTGACATCAAGAGTGGCGGTTCCAACTGTTCCGATGCGCTCTTCTACGACCGCCTCGAACGCTACAACAAATTCAGCAAACCCTTTATCTACACCCCGGGTGACAACGAGTGGACCGATTGTCATCGGGTCAACGCCGGCGAGTACCAGCCCCTGGAGCGCCTGGCCCGGCTGCGGGAGATCTTCTTCACCAATCCCGGCGTGACCATTGGCGGAAAACCGATGGCGGTCGAGAGCCAGGCCTTCGTCCCCGGTTTTGAGGAGTTTCCGGAAAATGTCCGCTGGAGCAAGAGCGACATCATGTTTGCCGCCGTTCATGTGGTCGGCAGCAACAACGGCCTGAAGGCATTCGATGCGGCGTCATCAGCGGTCAGGGGCGAAGCGGACGATCTGGAGGTTGCGCGCCGCATCGAAGCAGCCATCCACTGGATCAACGACACCTTTGACAAGGCCATGGAGGAGGATGCGCCCGGCGTGCTCATCATGATGCAGGCCAACCCAAAGCTCGAGGTCGGGTATGCCCTGCCCGGCGGCGCGGATCTCACCAACGCCAGACTCGGTTTCAACGAGATTCTGAGTGTCCTCGAAGCACGCACCCTGGCGTTCGGCAAACCCGTGGTGCTGGCTCACGGCGATTCCCACTATTTCAGAGTCGATAAACCCGGGCTTGTGGAGAATGGGTTTATCTCCAACTTCACCCGGGTCGAGAACTTCGGCTCCAGCCGGGTACACTGGGTGAAGATCACGGTGAATCCGAAATCGGAGCATGTCTTCAAGGTCCGGCAGATGATCATTGAGGCAAACAGATAACAACAAAAAATATCCAGGACCACGGTGCGTCAAGACGCACCCTACGGGTTGTCTTGTAGGGTGCGACTTGTCGCACCGAACGACCTTTGATCCAAGAAATACTGTCTCTTTTTCACGCGTCTGTGGGGAAGTCAAAGAATCCAATTCAAGCATTCGATCGTAACTAGGATTATCAATGGTTCAAGGAGTGAATCGTCATGCATGAACTACCTATACCGCAACCTGCACTGCACATGCCGAGCCGGGCTGTTGTATCGATGGCGCGGAAATTGCACAACACAGTTTCGTTCGCAATAGACAGTAGTCGATAACAGTCACAAATAACAAAAGGGTCGCATCCATGGCGTGTAACCTAGGCAATCTAATTAAAAAGTCTGTCGTTTCCCTCGACAGCGATACCGACATTCAGACGGCGGCGGCCTATATGACGGAACGCGAAGTCGGATCGCTGGCGGTCACGGAAAACGGAGAAGTGATCGGTCTATTCACCGAAAGGGACCTGCTGACGCGCGTTGTTGGTGCAGGTAAGAATCCTGATGCACTGAAACTGGGCGATGTCTGTACCCGCAACCTGATATCCGTCTCTTCGGACAGCAGCTGTGCCTACGCCATCAAGTTGATGCGGCGTAACCGTTGCCGCCGCCTCCTCGTCTACCGCAATGACATGCTCCAGGGCCTTATCGGCATGCCCGAAGTCGCCCATGCCCTGGCCGACCACAGCTCTGCCAAGAACATCCTGGTTAATGTGGTCGGCGGAATCACCCTGGTGGTGGTACTGGCGGTGATTGGCATGTTAATATCACACATACTGGATATGATGCAGCTGGCGGACCGTACCTTGAAATAGGCCCTGGAGCCTGGATGGACTTCCACTGTCCGAGAGTGAGATCATTGAGCTGATTCCTGTCAATTGAACAGGGCAACCCCTGAAACGGATCACAGCTGCTGATCCGACTATTCCGGACATGATCCACGATGCTGAAAAACCACCCCCATTGGCGAAAACTGCTGATCCTGCCCCCCATCGCCCTGGGCATCCTGGTGCTGCTGCTGATGGCAAGCAACAGGCAGCCACCGGTGAAAGTCGAACCCGGCGAGCCGACCAAACTGGTGCGCACCGTCGAGGCCCGGCAGCTTGAACTGATTCCCACGGCGGAAGGCTATGGCGCCGTTCAGCCGGCCCGGGTGTGGAATGCGGTGGCCCAGGTGGCCGGTCGTGTCGTCGAGACCCATCCGCGCCTGCGGGACGGCGAGATCATCAGTGAAGGCAGCCTGCTGCTGCAGATCGATCCCGCCGACTATCAGCTCAACCTGGCCCAGGCCGAGGCGGCACTGGCGGAGCTGGAGGTCGAAGCCTCCAATGCCGAGGCCTCCCTCTCCATCGAAGAGCGCAGCCTGGGGATTGCACAGCGGGAGTTTCAGCGCATCTCCAAGCTGGCTAAAAAAGGTACCGCCTCGCAAAGCGACGTGGACGACGCCGAACGCAACCTGCTCGCCAGCCGCAACGCCGTGCAGAACGTAAAGAACACCCTGGCCCTGCTTCCCACCCGACGCAAGGTGCTGCAGGCACAGCTGACCCAGGCCGAGCGCGACCTCGAGAATACCCGCCTCCTCGCCCCCTTCAATCTGCGGGTGACCAATATGAGTATCGAGGTCGACCAATACGTCAGCAAGGGAGAGACCCTGCTTGCCGGGGATGCGGTGGACAGGGTCGAGGTGATCGCCCGCTTTCCCCTCGCCTCCCTGCGACGGCTCTTTATCGGTCACGAAAGGCGCGATATCTCGGCGGACATCCTCAGCGGCAACCTGGCCGATTTCGTTGCCCTGCAGCCCAAGGTGAGGCTCGACCTGGGAACCACCATCGCCGAGTGGGAGGCGGAGTTCGTCCGCTTCAGCGACAATGTGGATCCGGAGACGCGCACCATGGGCGTGGTCGTCGCCGTCGACCGGCCCTTCGAAAAGATCGAGCCGGGCATCAGGCCGCCGCTGTCGAAGGGGATGTTCGTGCAGGTCCTGCTGCGGGGTAAGCCGCAGCCCGAACGTGTTGTCGTCCCCCGCTCCGCGGTCAGGGACGGCATCGTCTACCTGGCCGATAGCGAGAACCGCCTGCAACGGCAACCGGTGGACCTACTCTTCAGCCAGGGAGAGATCAGCGTCATCACATCCGGCATCAGTGCCGGCCAGCAGATTGTGGTATCCGACCTGGTGCCGGCGGTCAATGGCATGCACCTCGAGACCCGGCCCGATGACGAAATTGAGCGGGCGATGGTCAAGGCCGCCAGGGGTGAGCGGTGATCGATTGGTTCGCCCGCCACCCCAATGCCGCCAACCTGTTGATGGCGTCGATCATGATCCTCGGCCTCACCGCCCTGCTCGGTCTGCAGCGGGAGACACTGCCCGAAATCCAGAACGACAAGGTGGAGGTCCGGGTCATCTACAAGGGCGCTACCGCCGACGAGGTCGAGGATGCTATCTGCCGCCGCCTGGAGGATGCCCTGGAGGGAATCAGCAACCTGGACGAGATGGCCTGTGAGTCCCGCGAGGGTTTGGCCGTGGCCACGGCGGTGATGCTCGAGGGGTCGGAGATGAGCCGCTTTCTCGATGATGTCAATGCCGAGATCGATGCCATTGACGACTTCCCTACGGAGACCGAACTGCCGGTGATCGAAGAGCTGGGTCGCACCGATGCGGTAATCTCCATCGCGGTGACCGGACCGGAGGACCCGGTGGCGCTGAAGGCCTATGCGGAACATCTGAAATCAAAGCTCCTGACCCAGGAGAAGATCGCCGAAGTCACCATCGACGGTTTCTCCGATCACCACATCCGCATCGAGATCCCCGCCTGGCGCCTGCGCCAGTATGGACTCTCCGCTCAGGATATCGCCAACGCCATCGGCGGACACAGCGTCAGCACACCGGCGGGGCGACTGGAGGGGGAGCGGGAAGAAATCCTGCTGCGCTTCGACGATCAGCGCAAGCGGGTCGATGAGTTCTACGACCTGGTGGTGATCTCCGGCAGCAGCGGCGCCACCATCCGTCTCGGCGATATCGCCCGCATCACCGATCGCTTCGACCTCGACGAGGAGAAGATCAGTTTCAACGCCCAGCGCGCGGCGATCCTCAATATCGCCAAGACCCGTTCCCAGGACATCCTCGAGGTCCTCGCCAGGGTGGAGTCGTTCGTGGAGCGGGAGAACCGACGGGCACCCCAAGGGCTAAGCCTTAGCCTTACCCAGGATCGCGCCTCGGTGGTACAAGACCGGCTCGACATGCTACTGCGCAACGGCGCCCAGGGTCTGGTGGGGGTGTTTCTCGTGCTCTGGCTCTTTTTCAGTTTCCGCTACAGTTTCTGGGTGACCATGGGATTGCCGGTCTCCTTTCTCGGCGCCCTCTTCGTGCTGCCGCTGATCGGCGTCACCATCAACATGATCTCCATGGTGGGCCTGCTGATCGGCATCGGCCTGCTGATGGACGATGCCATTGTCATCGCGGAGAATATCGCCTCGCGCATGGCCAAGGGAGACAGGCCTCTCCACGCCGCGATCACCGGGGTTCGCCAGGTCCTGCCCGGTATCGCCTCCTCCTTCGCCACCACCCTCCTGGTGTTCGGCTCCCTTGCCTTCATCACCGGTGATATCGGCCAGATCCTGCGCATCATGCCGATGGTGCTGATCATGGTGATCAGCGTCAGCCTGATCGAGGCCTTCCTGATCCTGCCCCACCACTTGAGCCATTCCCTGGCGCATATGAAACGCAAGCGGGTCTCCCGCTTCAGAACGCGTTTTGAGGCAGGATTCGATCGTTTCCGCGAGGAGTGGTTCGGCCCCCTGCTCGACCGTGCCGTGGAATACCGTTATCTAACCCTCGGCATTGTGTTGATGCTGTTAATCCTCTCCATCGCCATGCCCGTCGGTGGCAAACTGAAGTTTGTCGGTTTCCCCGACCTCGACGGCGATGTCATCGAGGCCAGGGTGTTGCTGCCCCAGGGCACACCGCTGGCGCAGACCGAAACTATCGTCGGTGAGGTCACCGCGGCGCTGCGGCGCACCAACCAGGCCTTCCTCCCCGAGCAGCCCGAGCAGCAACCCCTGGTGAAGAATATCACCGTCATCTATGGGCAGAATCCGGATGCCTACGAGACCGGCCCCCATGTGGCCCGGGTGGTCGCCGATCTGCTCAGCGCGGAAATCAGAAACGCGAAGCTGGATGACGTTATCAACCGCTGGCGGGAGGAGACCGGGGAGCTTACCGATGTCATCTCGGTGAAGTTTACCGAACCCACCTTCGGCCCCGGGGGACGCCCCATCGACCTGCGCCTGATGGGATACGACCTGGAGCGTCTGAGACAGGCCTCCAATGAACTCCAGGCGTGGCTCAACTCCCATCTGGGTGTGAACGACCTGAGCGACGACCTGCGCCCGGGGAAGCGTGAATATCGTCTCCATCTGAAACCTGGCGCGGGAGTACTCGGACTCAACGCCCGGCAGGTAGCGGACCAGGTGCGCGCCGCCTATCAGGGGATCAAGATCGATGAGTTTCCCGTCGGACCCGAGACCTACGAGGTCAATCTCAGGCTCACCGAGGATGACCGCACCGATGCGGAGGATCTCTACAATCTCAGCATCACCGGGCCGGGGGGGTCGCTCATCCCGCTCTCGGTGGTTGCCGATATCGAGGAGGTCAGGGGCTGGGCCCGCATCAACCGGGTCAACCGGCAGCGCACGGTCACCATCCAGGGCGACGTGGATCGTAGCCAGGCGAACGCCCAGGAGTTGTTGGGATTGGCGACGGCCGGTTTCATTCCCGGACTCCTCGAGCGCTATCCGGACATCAGCTTCGATATCCAGGGCGAGAGCAAAGAGTCGGCGAAAACGGGCCAGTCGATCATCCGCAACGTGCTGCTCGGGCTGATCGGCGTCTATATGCTGCTGGCCCTTCAGTTGAAGGGCTATCTCGCCCCATTGACGGTTATGATCGTCATCCCGGCGGCGCTTATCGGCGTCATCTTCGGCCATATGGCCCTGGGACTCGATCTCACCATGCCCAGTATCGTCGGCATGGCCTCCCTGTTCGGCGTGGTGGTCAACGATTCGATCCTGCTGGTGGTTTTCATCCGCGACCGCCGTGCCCGGGGCACCCCGGTGGAGCTGGCCGCCAAGCAGGCGGCCCGGGCGCGCTTCCGGCCGATTCTTCTCACCTCCATCAGTACCATTGCCGGACTGATGCCGCTGCTCCTGGAGAAGAGTCTGCAGGCACAGATCCTGATCCCGCTGGCTGCCAGCATCGCCTTCGGCCTGACCGCTGCCACCCTGGTGGCGCTGTTTCTGGTCCCCGCTGTCTACTGCATCCTCAATGACTTCAATCTCCTCGGAAAACTGCATGACGAGAGCGATGAGGAGACAGCGGAACAGACAGCCGGGCAAACCGGTATCGGATAGACAATCCCAATCCCAGGCTCCCGCACGGGAATGCACAGGGCAGTCGGATGAGCATTATTTACGGTTCCGGTTTATACTGCCCGCGTGCGGTTAACGGAGGCAGCGACAACTATAAACACCGTAGCTGCATATAAAAATCACAACATGTACCTAACTTGATACCATAGGGAACCTGTTACCGGCTGATCAATGACAAACAGCGGACACCATAACAACAGGGCGGAGGAATATACGATGCGTATCAGTGAACATCGGATTCACTGTGAGATGTGTCATCTATTGGAAGAAGAGAGCGGCAATAGAGGTTTCACGATCCAGGTCCCCATCGATATTGCATCGCAAAACGAACATCTTTTGGCGACGATATTCTGCCGAATAGACGCCCATTCGCACCAACTTACACTGCAAGGCCTCAGTGACGCAAAAGGGCAGGAAGTCACCCTCTCGGAGAGCGAAAACAGCAAGCTCGCATCGGTTCTGAAAAGAGTGGAAGAGAGCCGAATATGCGGCAATGCAAAAATTTGTCCGCAACGCATCGTTCAACTTGTTTCCGAGCTGCACAACCGAATGAAAGAGTGATTCCGCTTTCAATATCTGCCGATATACAGTAGTATTAGCATGTTTTAATATAGGCTGGAAAACGGTCTGGGGTGGAGCCTGAATCGATAATTCAGGTAAAAAATTAAAGCTTACTAAGAAGTTCGGCCACGCATTCGAGAGACCCACCAGTAGGAGGTCTCGGCGGCGTCCAGCAGCAACATTGCCGCATTCAAACTCGTCGCAACAAAGTCGTAAAGAGCACACCAGTAAGCACCTAACTCCATTAGGTGAAAAACGATCATGTGGGATCATATACAGAGTCTTATGGCTGGCTGGAAGGGGGCGTTCATCCCCTTTCTGAGTTGGATCGGGGAATTAAAAGACAAAGAGACGGTGCGCGCCGACATCATCGCCGGTATTACCGTGGCCCTGGTGCTGGTACCTCAATCCATGGCCTATGCACAGCTCGCCGGCCTGCCTGTCTACTACGGCCTCTACGCCTCTTTCCTGCCGCCGATGGTGGCCGCCTTTTTCGGCTCCTCCCGGCAGCTCGCCACCGGTCCGGTGGCGGTTGTATCGCTGATGACGGCCGCAGCCCTGGAGCCCATCGCCACCTCGCCCGACACCTACCTCGCTTATGCCCTGCTGCTGGCGCTCATGGTCGGCCTGTTCCAGATGTTTCTCGGCCTCTTCAAGCTGGGCGTGCTGGTCGACTTCCTCTCCCACCCCGTGGTGGTGGGATTCACCAACGCCGGCGCCCTGATCATCGCAACCTCGCAATTGGGCAAGGTGTTCGGGGTTTCGGTGGAGCGCGAGGCGCATCATTATGAAACCGTATGGAACACCATCCTGGCTGCAATCGACGGCACCCACGGATCGACCCTGGGTATGGCGATTATCGCCTTTGCCATCATGTGGGGTCTCAGGCGTTATGCCCCCAGTCTCCCCGGGGTGCTGATCGCTGTTGTCGTCACTACCCTGATCGCCTGGCTGGCGGGTTTCAACGAGGCAGGAGGCCAGGTGGTCGGCGACATTCCGAAGGGCCTGCCTGCGTTATCGCTGCCTATGTTCGACCTCACCACCGTCTGGCAACTGATACCTGCCGCCATCACCATCTCCCTGATCGGATTCATGGAGGCGATCTCCATCGCCAAGGCGATGGCCGCGCGCACCCGTCAGCGCCTCAACGCCAACCAGGAGCTGATCGGACAGGGACTCTCCAACGTGGTGGCCGGTATGTTCTCCGGTTACCCGGTCTCGGGCTCCTTCTCCCGCTCCGCGGTGAACATCAACGCCGGTGCCATGACCGGATTCTCTTCGATCATCACCGGCCTGGTGGTAATGATCACCTTGATCTTCCTGACCCCGCTGCTCTATCACCTGCCCCAAGCCACCCTGGCGGCGGTGATCATCATGGCGGTGATCAATCTGATCAAGATCGATCCGATCGTACACGCCTGGAAGGCGCAGCCCCATGATGCCATCGTTGCGGTGATCACCTTTGTCCTGACCCTGGTCTACGCACCTCATCTCGACAAGGGCATCATCATCGGCGTACTCCTCTCACTCGGTCTCTTCCTCTGGCGCACCATGCGACCCCGCTTCGCCCAGCTCTCCCGCTACAAGGATGGCACCATGCGCGATATCCGGGTGCGTCACCTGCCGACCAGTCCGGTGATCTCGGTGGTGCGTTTCGACGGTTCGCTCTATTTTGCCAGCGCCGGCTATTTCGAAACCAAAATACTCGGCGTGGTCGCCACCAATCCGGAGTTGAAGTACATCATCCTCGACGGCGAGGGCATCAACCAGATCGATGCCACCGGCGAAGAGGTGCTGCACCACCTCTGGGAGCGGCTGCAGGCACAGGGCATCACCCTGGTCATCGCGCGCATGAAGAAACAGTTCATGGATACCCTGCGCCGCACCGGGCTGAAGGATAAGATGGGTGATGACACCTTCTACTCCCGGATCGGCCTGGCGCTGAACTTTGTCTGGAACCAGCTGGGTGACAGTTACGACAGAGAGAACTGTCCGCTACGTTCTCCCATCGGCGCCAGCAAGGAATAGTCCTCATGGCGCCGCAGTCAGTTGCCCGGCGCGGATGGCATGCCGGCGGCTTGGCAGAAACCCATGCCTGATCTGACCTATCTCCTGCTGGCACCCTTCGTCGGCGCACTCGCCATCACCTTCCCGTAGCAAAAGGGCAGTGGCAACTTGCCCCAAGCATTGACTGCTGTCAATCTTCGTCAAGCAATGGCTGAGTTCGAGCGACCATTCAAACATCCAGGCACAAATCCGGATATCCACTGGTATAATGCCGGGTTTACCATTTCCACACAAAGTTACGATTAAATACCAAGCTTTCGAGTGCAATGATGAGCTGCCCTGCGACCCTACTTCATCAAGGTATATTTAACGAATGAACGAACAAGATCTGATCAATCGAATACAAGGACTCTACCCGGACGCGGAGATCAGCGTTGCCGGCGAAAACTGCAACTTCGAGGTAAATGTCACCACCCCTGCGTTTGACAACATGAAGAGCCTACAGAGACAGCGCTCCATTCTCACCCTGTTCAAAGAAGAGATCGCCAGCGGGGAACTACACGCCCTGACGGTGCGTGCAAAGACCCCGGATGAGATTCAGTAAAGAATGGATTCAGCTACCGACTCTAAGACTTAACTATCTGTTATTTATCTAAATATATTTTTCACATATCTGTGTGGACACGACAATAGCCTGGGTGGCCTTAACCGCTAGTCCAACTGGTGATTGGACAAGGATCTAATACTATCTATTGATTTAAATAGACTGTCCATGGAGAGGCAAAACTAACTATACTTATCTGTCCATCCAACGAATTTATAAGAGAGAGGATTATCCGCATGAAATCCGCAGTAAAAGTCACAATCACCGGTGCCGCAGGGAATATCGGCTACGCACTGGTATTTCGCATTGCATCCGGCGCCATGTTCGGTCCGGATCAACCTGTGATTCTCAAACTGCTTGAGATCCCCCAATC
>NATV01000136.1 GCA_003094535.1 gamma proteobacterium symbiont of Ctena orbiculata
GATCTGCTGAACCATCAGACCATCCTTTCGCTGTTACGGACGGAGGGCATAGCGCCGCTGCCGGCGTTGGAGCTCCACCCATCGATAGACTCCACCAACAGCTGGATGATGAAGCAGGGGGCAAACGGGGCTGAAACGGGCGCGGTCTGCGTGGCTGAACAGCAAGTAGCGGGTAAGGGCAGGCATGGTCGCACTTGGGTCTCCCCCTTTGGCAGAAACATCTATCTCTCCATGCTGTGGCGATTCGAAGAACCGCCGATGCAGTTGGCAGGCCTCAGCTTGGCTTCGGCGATCGCGGTTTTGCGTCTTTTGCATCAGTTAAAATGTGACCAGGCCGGGTTGAAATGGCCGAACGACGTGTTGTGGCAAGGCAAGAAACTGGCCGGTCTCCTGCTCGAGGTGGCGGGGGAAGCCGGCGGTCCCTCCCAGGTGGTAATAGGGATAGGCCTCAATACCTGGCTAGGCAGTCACGGCGAAGATATCGATCAGCCCTGGATCGACCTGAACTCCATCCCAAACATCGAGCCGTCCACCCGCAATCAGTTGGTAGCCAAGCTGGTTCGGCATCTAAGGGATGTTATCGGGGAGTACCAGGTAGCAGGATTGGAATCGTTTATCGAAGAGTGGCATAGACACGATCTGCTGCTTGGGCAGCAGGTGGTGATCCGCAGCCACAACCGGGAGCATGCCGGAGAGCATCTGGGCATAGATGACAACGGTGCAATCCGGCTGCACTGTGACGGCAAGGAGCGCTCCTTTCATGCCGGCGAGGTAAGCTTACGGCGGCTGGCGGATGAGTTGTCATGAAGCTCTATATCGATATAGGCAATACAGCCATCAAGTGGGCCACTGATGGAGAACTGGAGAAGGGGCTTCTGCATCAGACTCATTCGGCAGATCTGCCCACGGCGATCGAGGAGGTCTGGCTTGAACTGGTGAAACCGGATGCGGTGTATATCGCCAGTGTGCGCCGGCGGCAGGTCGATCGGAAACTGCTGCAGTGGGTTGAACGGGAGTGGCAAATCGAAGCGCTTTTTGCCGAGACGCGACGACAGGAGCATGGTGTAACCAATGGTTATGAACAGCCTGGTCAGCTCGGTGTCGATCGCTGGTTGGCCCTGATCGCGGCGCGCGCCCTTTCACCCTCACCACAGATTGTCGTAGACTGCGGCTCAGCAACGACGATCGATGCCATGGACAATGAAGGGAGGCATATTGGTGGTATCATCTTGCCGGGTAAGCGGTTGCTTGCCGAAGCGCTGCGGCAGAATACCGATATTCCTCCCCATGATGGGGGAGTGATCAGGGATTACTTCGCCACCGACACGGCATCGGGTATCCAGACCGGCGCCGTAGTGGCTCAGTGCGCGACCGTGGAGAAGCTCTATCATATGCTGCAACAGCGTGAAACGGGAGAGGTCCGCTGCGTTGTCACCGGAGGTGATGCGGGATATTTGTCCGCCTATCTCGAACTGCCGCACGAAGTTGTACCTGGTCTGGTTCTGAGGGGCCTGCAACTGCAATCAGGCCTTGATGCCTAGAGCGAGTTTTATACCATATCGCCATAATGTATGTGTTGAATAGAATTGTTAAAGGATTGCTATGAAGTGGCTCTTTTTCATTCTGCTGCTGGCTAATCTGGGGATGTTCATTCTGATCTATCCTCAGCAGGCTGATAAAAGCGATGAGAAAGGCTTGCCTGATATTGGCGAACTCTTTCTCTACAAGGAGGTAGCCGAGTTGAGTGGGGATGCGGGCGATGTTGACGCGTCCGGGACTGCGGCGATCCCGGAGTCATCCCCACAGAGTGGCGAAGAGATCCTAGCTGAGGACACAGAGTCCCAGATCGTAGCCCAGCGGCAGGAAGCAGAGAGTGGGCCGCAGCTGACTGGCGAGTCCGAGAGCGCATCCGCGCAGGAGGAATCATCAACTGCGGAAACCGAGGTGACGGCGGCCGAGGAGGCGAAGGAACAGGAGCCCGCCTCGGAGGAAGTAGCGGTTTGTAAAACGATCGGCTATCTGCAAAGCCGTTCTGACGCGGAGATCGTTTCGGTACGGTTGCGGGCCTTGGGTCTGAAACCGGAACTGCAATCGGAAACCAGCAATGAACAGGCGGGGATCTGGGTTCTGGTCCCCCCGCAGGCCTCGAGAAGGGATGCGGTTGAGGTCGCAAATCGCTTAGAGCGGGATGGTATCAGTGACCTCTGGCGATTTACCAGCGGCGAGCTGGTACATGCGATCTCCCTCGGTTTGTTTCGCAATGAGGAGCGGGCAGAGGCGAGAAGAAAGGAGATTAGCGATCTCGGCTATGAGGTGATTATAAAACCCCGATACCGTCAAGCCACGAAATATTGGCTCTATTTTCAGCAACGTACACCCGCTACGCTAACTGAAAAAGGGTGGCGTGAGCTGTTGGAGAATTTTCCGGACATCGAGGTAGAGGAAACCGCCTGCCGCTAAGTTTGCCAGACGCTACAGAAACGCATAGAATTCGCACTCTCCAGCCGGCGTAGCTCAGTTGGTAGAGCAGCTGATTTGTAATCAGCTGGTCGGGGGTTCGAATCCTCTCGCCGGCTCCAGACTTGGATCCATGGTTCCCTAGACAGCTCATGTTCCTGATCCCAAGGATGCCTCCGCTTCCCTGGTGGGACAGAATCAGAGGTCGTATAAGCGTGACCTTGGTCACAGCCCTCTTCATCATTACTTAAGCTATTTCGGACATACTCGAAGCGATTGCAATTCTCAATCCGGTTCGAGGAATAGCAAGGTGATGAGCGACGATTTAATCATCATTGCCGCAATTATGGTTCTCGCGATAGTCTCGGTGGGGATTCGCTTGCTTGCTCGACGAAAGAAGACGATCCTCGTTACCGGGGATGGCAATACTGCTTCACCACCCGGTTTACTGCATGACATGAGTGTCGATGGCTTGGATATAACCGTCACCTTCAGTGAGAGTGCCAAGCAGTATCGCTGGCTGGAAACCAATGATTCATTGTTGGAATTCGCAGAATCCAGAGGCATAGAGGTCGAGTCTCTCTGCCGAGCGGGCGAGTGCGGCTCCTGTCGCACCAAACTTATCGAAGGTGAGGTCGAGTATCACCAAGAACCTGCGATAAATCCTGGGCGCGGTTATTGTCTGCTGTGCATCGCTAAACCCAGATCGGATATCGTTCTGGCGAAATAGCGCCATCTCAACCTAACCATCTTGCCGATACCCTCCATGCTGATTTGTTCAAAGGAAGTGTTTGTCAAAAAGAATATATCCAGCGTTAATTTTATGTGATAAGCGGATTAATTCAGTTTTTTTAACTACTTAGTCTCTCCTCTGTGTTGCCGCCTGAATGAAATTTTGCTGGCGCAGAGACGATCGATCAAAATCTTTTCGCAGAACTTGAAGAGCATGAAGAAGACCATCGATAGCACACCGGTCAATATCAGCTCTAAAGTCTGTCTTAAAGCGCCCTCGCGCAAGGCGATGAGCCCGTAGCTGACAATGAAATTCCAGTTAGCGGAAAACAGTCTAAATATATTGACAGTCATGACTCCGAATATAAGGCCGGATGAGATAAGGATAATAAAGGTGATGAAGGGTCGTTTGTAAAAACGCTCATATAAGCTCATTGAATACCCCCGATCAGATCGTTAGGTTTACCACGTCCATGCTGCATCTGCAGCGCTACGGCATGTGCTGTAGATTGCCGAATAACCGGATATGTATTGGTGGAAATATATTGTTATCTAATGACTATATAGCAGATCATTGGTTTTGTATCTCCAGGTCGGGTTTATGCACCAAACACCGAGCGACAACTATTGTTATTCTGCCGTGATACTTGCGTGATATTTATTTACAAGAATTGAGTGACACCGATGGCAAAGCCATGGTGAATACGCGTTTTTTAATAACATATATCCGTTAAGCCGAAGGAGTTCTCAATGATTACGCGCAGAAAATTAGCCTCGATTGCATTGGCCTCTACCGCCGCCACACTATTTTCAGTGGCACCAGTTGCAACGGTGCAAGCAGGAAGTGACGCGAATGTGCACTGCTATGGTGTAAACAAGTGTAAGGGGCACAATGACTGTAAAACCGCCAACAATGCCTGTAAAGGCATGGCATCTTGTAAAGGCCAGGGTTTTGTCACCATGTCCAAGCATGCCTGCGAAGAGATAGGCGGTTCCGTCGACAAACCGAAGGAATAAATCAAGCAATGATGGACTGGTGCACTATCCAAGGATAGTGATACCAGTTCTTCACTTGCTTAACCGCCGATTATCAATGAGGGGAAGCGTTGTGACCGAAGCGAATGGTAAGCAAAGACCTTTTCTCGGGTATGGTCTGGGTCTGCGCAGACAACATTATAACGATGTGCTCGACTCTAGGCCCGATGTGGACTGGTTCGAAATCATCTCCGAGAATTACATGGTGGATGGCGGAAAACCGCTCCATTACCTGGATCGGATTCGTGAGCGCTATCCGATGGTGATGCATGGCGTGTCGATGTCAATTGGCAGCACCGATCCCTTGGATTATAGCTATCTGGGAAGGTTGAAGGCACTGATAAAGCGGGTGGAACCAGCCTGGTTTTCCGATCATCTATGCTGGACAGGCATGGACCAATTAAATCTCCATGACCTACTGCCGCTGCCCTATACGGAGGAAGCGATAGAGCATGTGGTAGATCGCGTTTCCAGGGTACAGGATTACCTGGGCCGGCAAATGCTGCTGGAGAACGTATCGAGTTATGTAACCTACAGTGAATCGCAACTTGCTGAATGGGATTTTTTACGCGAGGTTGTGGAGCGTGCCGACTGTCTGTTGTTGCTGGATATCAATAATATCTATGTCAGCGCGTTCAACCATAATTTTAATCCCCATACTTACTTGGATGCAGTGCCGGGCGAACGGGTATATCAGATCCATCTGGCGGGTCATACCCAAGAGGAAAACCTGATCATAGATACCCATGACCACCCCATTGCAGATCCGGTTTATGAACTCTACGCAGAGGCGATAAAGCGCTTCGGCCGTGTAAGCACCATGATCGAACGCGATGACCGGATACCTCCCCTTGCGGAGTTGATGCAGGAGTTGGATCGGGTGCGACGCATTGGTGAATCGGGTGTGCTGAATCAGGTTGCATGAGTGCAGACAATGAATAACCTCGAAGAACTACAGAGCCAATTTCAGAACTACATCCTCAAGCCGGATAAAGCAACTATGATTCCATGGGTGGGTCTAGGCGGTCGCGCATCTCCGCAATTTCAGCTATCTGTCTATGCGAATGCCTACCTCTCTCGGCTGAAAGAGGTGCTGATGAATGACTACCCTGCGCTCAGTGTGGCGATAAACGGCGACCTGTTCGCACGTCTTGCCGAAGGATTTATTCATCAACACCCGTCGCATTTCTTCAGCCTCCGTGATTATGGCAGCGGCTTTCCGGTCTATATCCATGGCCTGGCGCAGAGCGATCCTTGCTACCGTGATTTAGCCTGGTTGCCTGAACTCGCAAGCTTCGAATGGACCTTGGGGCAGGCGTTCGACGCCGCTGAATCCGGGCTTGTCACCGAGGGGGATATGGCATCCATAGCCGCTGAGAGCTGGCCCTTGCTGAGGTTTGCTTTCTGTCCATGCGTATATCGCATTGACCTTGAATGGAATACACCCGCCATGTGGAAAGCACTCACCGTGGATCCGCCGCTAGAGGTTGAAGCGATCCGAAGTGGGTCAAACAGTGCTTGGTTGATCTGGCGCCAGGAGCTGGTTACGCGGTTTCGTTCCCTGGAACAGGATGAACAGTTATTCCTCGACGCTCTGCGCAACGGCGAAACCTTTAGCGATGCATGTGAAATACTGGCGGAGCGGATAGGAGCGGACAGCGCACCAATGCGGGCGGCCGGTTTACTTAAAGGCTGGATTCAACAGGGTTTGATCACCAGGATTATGTTCTCCGATTGAGAGTCGGGAATTTCAAACGGTCGAGTGGTGAATATCAATAGCTTGACTGCCGGGGTTTGCCAGGCATGCGCTGTTTGACGAATTCGCTTGATCAGGTCGATGCGGTTGACTTTGGTGGATAGAGGACATCCAGCGGAACCGACTTGCCGTTTTCCATCACCATCCGTGCATGAAAACGTTTTAACTCGCGCGGTTCTCTTACGCCACATGAATGCGCCAGTAGGCCTACCTCATAGTTCATGTTGTTGACATAGTTGGCCACGCGTTGTGCCTTGTCGCTGGAGACAAGGCCGCGTTGCAGTTTCGGGTCATGGGTGGTGATTCCGGTTGGGCAGGTGTTTTTATTGCACTGCAGTGCCTGGATGCAGCCAAGGGCGAACATGAAGCCTCTGGCGGAAGCGACGAAATCGGCACCCACCGCCAACGCCCAGGCAACCCCCGCCGGTGTGATCAGCTTGCCTGAACAGACAACCTTGACTCGCTCTCGAAGTCCGTATTCGCACAGCATATCGACGACCATGGGCAGGCTCTCGTTGAGGGGTAACCCGACATAGTCCATCAATGCCATGGGAGCTGCCCCCGTTCCCCCGTCAGCACCGTCTACCGTGATGAAGTCGGGTGCATATTCAGGGCCTCTGTCGTTGATCGTCTCGAACAGGCCTTCAAGCCAGCCGTAGGCGCCGATCACGGTCTTGAACCCAACCGGTTTTCCGCTGACCCGTCGAATCCGTTCTATCATGTTTAACAGTTCATCGGCGGAGTTGATGTCGGGATGTCGATTGGGGCTGATAGCGTCACGGCCAACCTCGATACCCCTGATCTCCGCGATCTCCGGGGTAACCTTGGCGCCCGGCAGGATACCGCCTTTCCCCGGCTTCGCGCCCTGGCTGAGTTTGATCTCGAACATGCGCACGGTGTCATGGGCCGCGATCTCCCTGATTCTCTCGTCCGAGAGGTTACCGTCGCGGTCCCGCACGCCGAATTTGGCGGTGCCGATCTGGAACACCAGGTCGGCTCCACCTTCCAGATGATAGGGTGAGAGACCGCCTTCTCCGGTATTCATCCAGCAGCCGGCCTTATGTGCGCCGGCTGACAGTGCGCGCACCGCGGGCACCGACAGGGCGCCGAAGCTCATTCCTGAGATGTTGATGAGGGAGTCGGTCGTATAGGGTGAATCGCAGTCAGGGCCGATGATCACCTCCGTCGCCGGTACCGCGTCCTCACCCAGGGTTGGGTAGGGACAGTTGACGAAGAAGATGGTGCCCGTCGGCCGCAGATCCCGGGTTGAGCCAAATGCAATGGTGTTATTCTCATTCTTCGCGGCGCGATAGGCCCAGGACCGTTCCGCACGGTTGAAGGGCATCTCTTCCCTGTCCATGGCGAAGAAGTATTGGCGAAAAAACTCCCCCATGTGTTCGAAGAAATAGCGGAATCGACCGATGACCGGGTAGTTGCGACGAATGGTCTGTTGGGTTTGGGTAACATCGATTATGTAGAGGACGATCAAAGCCAGCACGCCCATTCCGAGAATGAACACAAATAGTACCGACAGTATCTCAAATAACGTAAATACCCAGCTCTCGGTGACAGCTGTCATCATTGCTTAGCTCCAGTATCTGTTGTTACCGCCCAATTGCTGTTTCCCTGGCGTGCACGCCACTGGTCTCTACTTATCAACCCGCCAATGGATATGGCGTCAACTGGCGACGGGGCACGGTTCTGTCATCTCGCCCAGACGTCGGGTAAGCGCCATGTTCTCCCGATAATCGACCGGGACCACAATCAGGCTAGGTCCCTGTTCCATGAATGCCGCTTCCAGGGTCTCGGCGAAACGGTTGCTCTGTTCCACATGGTGGCCATGCCAGCCGAATGCGCTGGCCAATTGCAACCAATCGGGATTGCCGAAGGAAAGCTTGGTATGACGACCGAACTCGCTCTCCTGCTTCCAGGCTATCAAGCCATAGGCATGGTCCTCCCAGATGAGCATGACCAGGTTGGCGTTGAGCCGTTTGGCGGTTTCCATCTCCTGAACGTTCATCAAAAAACCGGCATCGCCTGAAATGCCGAGAATACGTCGTTGCGGCATTACCAGGCTGGCGGCAATCGCCCCAGGCAGGGCGAAGCCCATGGAGCAAAAGCCATTGGGTATCAGGCAGGTGTTGGGTTCGTGGCAGTGATAGTGGCGGGCAACCCACATTTTATGTGCGCCGACATCGGAGAGGACGATATCCTCAGGTCCCATGACCTTGCGCGCATCCCACAACATCTTTTGCGGGCGAATCGAACCCGAGGTGTCGTCAATGGCATGCTCTGCAAGTTCATTCTGCATCAGCCGCCTGGTCTCGGCCTGTTGCGATAACTCAAAGTCGGGTACGCCATGGGTTGTTAATCGCTCATTCAACATCCATATTGTATGGGCGAGATCGCCAACCAGTTCGAGTTCCGGGTGATAGTATTCATCGATCTCAGCGGGCAGGAAATCGGCATGGAGAATAGTCTTGTTCTTATGTGGATTCCAGAGTCGCGGGTGGTATTCGACCATATCGAAACCCAGAGTTATGACCAAGTCTGCGTCGTCGATGGCTAGGGTCGGGTAATCCTTACTGCCGAGTCCGATTGTATAGAGACAGTACTCGGCGTCCATGTCGACCGCGCCCTTGGCCATGAATGTACTCAAGACACCGATCCCTGTTTTCTCACACATTAGGCGCAGTTGCTTGGCGGCGCGCCGCCGAATGGCGCCGTTGCCGGCGATGATAACCGGTCTCTTGGCCTTGGCAATCAGTGCAAAGGCTTGGTCTGCGATCTTGTCGTCGGCAACCGAGCGGCGAAACCGGTGTGGCGTTAACGGTTCTGAATCGACTGGGTGTTTAGCGATATCTTCCGGCAGTTCGATGTGTACGGCGCCGGGTTTTTCTGTGCGTGAGAGTCGTACGGCCTTGCGTATCACTTCTGGAATGGTGATCGCATTGTAGATACTGGTGGCCCATTTCGTGACTGGCCTGAACATATCCACCACATCCATGATCTGATGTGACTCCTTGTGCAGGCGTACGGTGGAACCCTGTCCAGTCAACACCAACATCGGGGCCCTATCCATGTTGGCATCCGCGACGCCGGTAATGAGGTTGGTCGCTCCGGGCCCCAGGGTACCCAAACAGACGGCGGGATTGCCGGTGAGTCGACCGTATATCTCCGCCATGAAGGCAGCCCCCTGTTCATGGCGTGTCAGAATGAATTCGATCTTGTCGGATTGTTCCAGTGCCATGACGAAATCGGCATTCTCTTCGCCCGGGACGCCAAAGATATATTCGATACCCTCGTTCTCTAAACACTTCACCATCAGCTCAGACGCTTTCATAGCGGATTCTCCAAGGTCTTATGGGTCTTATTTTCACTTAGGGATTTTGTGCATCCATATCCTTTTCCTCTACGTATAGGCACAACATAGTTGATTGATTTATTTTTAATTTGATTTTTGTAATAGGGTTATAACGAATCGATAAAGAGAGTATCACGATTACCTGGCCCATCGTTACATCAGCGCCGATCCTGCCGCACAGAAAGTGCATAACCAATTGTTTTAAAAGGGGGTGATTGTTTGAGTTGCAGAAAAATAAACACAATTAAGACATGTTATCTATAGTGCCTCACCGCTGATTCACCGGCGGTTTTTGGATTACACTAGTAACGCGAGCGAGGGAAATGAGTCACTCGCCGGTATGAAATCGGATAAATGAAAATTGCTTAACCAAACCCTAAAATTTAGGAGGAGAAAATGAAAAAAACGACCACCAGTGCAATTGTTGCAGGCGCCATTACCACCGCGCTCTCACTTTCGCCGCTGAGCCTTGCCCAGGCCGCAGATACCGAGAAGTATTATGGCGTCGCCAAGGCGGGAAAGAATGATTGCGCTGCCGGACCCGGTACCAGTTGTGCGGGCACTTCAACGGTAGATGCCCAGGGTAATGCCTGGATGCTTGTGCTCAAGGGAACCTGTGACAAGATCGTAGGCGGCAGCCTGGATCCCAAATAGACCAGAGCCGAATTGCGATGAAGGAGACATTAGCCAACTCGGTGGCTGCCCCGGTACCTCTCCGGGCCGGGGCCGGTCTGAAACCGAAACACTATCAGGCGATCATCGAACAGCGGCCGGATATCGGCTGGTTCGAGGTCCATCCGGAAAACTACATGGGGCGGGGTGGTCCACCATTGAGCTACCTTGAACGGATCCGCATGGATTATCCGCTATCCCTGCATAGTGTCGGTACCTCCCTGGGCAGCCATCTCCCCCTGGATGTTGCCCATCTGAACAACTTGAAGGCCCTGGTGGAGCGTTTTCAGCCGGGGTTGATATCGGAACATCTTTCATGGAGCCACGGCTACGAATGGTATACCCATGACCTGATGCCGCTAATCTATACCGAAGAGAGCTTGAAGCTGATCGTTGAGCATATCGATCAGGTTCAGGAGTGCCTGGGCAGAACAATCCTTATCGAAAATCCTTCGAGCTACCTACAGTTCAAGCAGAGTGAAATTCCGGAACAGGTTTTCTATGTGGAGGCCGCCAAGCGCAGCGGTGCCGGACTGCTGCTCGATATCAACAATGTGTTTGTCTCCTGCAGCAACCATGGCTGGTCGGTGGAAGAGTACATCGCTGCGGTTCCACACGAGATGGTGGGGGAGATACATCTTGCAGGGCACTCGATACAGGATCTGCAAGGGACCAGGCTTCGCGTCGACGACCACGGTTCCCCTGTCTGCGCAGAGGTATGGCAGCTCTACCAAAGTTATATCAACGCGAACGGGGCGCTGCCCACGCTGATCGAATGGGACAGCAATATTCCTGAATTCACCGAACTCTATGCAGAGGTCCGCTTCGCCGAGGAGTTCATGAACAGAACCAGCGAGTCCTGCCATGAAGCCACTCTCTGAGCTGCAGCAGATGTTCTGCGATGGGCTTCGCTCATCGGCGCCGCCATCCACGCTGCTGCTGAATGAGATCGTCGATGACGGTCTTCAGCTGGAGCGCTTCAATGTCTACCGAAATAACTTCGTGGTTCTGAATGGCGATGCGCTTGCCGATATGTATCCGGTGATCAAGCGGCTGCTGGGCGCTGAAGCCTTCCGCCTGCTCGCCACCGCCTATGTCAGGGATTATCCGCCCATGGATCGTGCACTGCTTCTCTATGGTGAGCGATTTGCCGATTTTCTCGCTGCGGTTCCCGAGCTCTCCGGGCTGCCCTACCTGGCGGATGTGGCGAGGCTGGAGTTTGCCTGGACCGCTGCCTATCATGCCGACGATGTTGCCGTCCTGGGACAGCATCAGGTCGCCGCGCTCTCTCCCGATGCACTTGAAAATCTCAGATTGCAGCCCCATCCCTCGATGCATTGCATCAGTTCCGACTACCCGATCTATTCGATCTGGCTGGCCAATCAGGATGGGCAGATGGAGGAGACGATCTCTCTCGATGAGGGTGGGTCACAGGTTGTCGTGATACGCCCAAAGGTTGAGGTGGAGGTGAGGGAAGTCTCCCCGGGCAGCCTTGCCTTTCTTCAAAGCTTGGCCTTCGGAGAGACGATTGGCACGGCCTATACCCGGGCGGTCGAAATGGATGCGGAATTCGATCTGCACGCCTTTTTTGCCCGTCACCTGTTCGATGGCACATTCTGCGAGCTGCAAAATCAGGGAACCACTGATTAATTCAGTGCCTGCTTGGAATCTGAATTCGCCGTTTCCGCGTACTTACTATAACTTCAATAACAGAGAACTATGAGGACGGTTTGCTACCATGAACGCACTCATCGATAAATTGCAATCAGTTTTCGGCTTTATCGGCAGATCCATCCCGGAATGGGGAATCGCACTGCTGGCCAGAGGGGCGATAGCCTATACGTTCTGGGCATCCGGCCGGAGTAAGGTTTCGGGCTTTCTCGATATCTCCGATTCTACATTTCTGCTTTTCGAGCATGAGTATGGCGTGCCACTGATCCCGCCGAATATTGCCGCGCATATGGCAACCTATGCGGAGCATATCTTCCCCATCCTTCTGGTGCTTGGTCTGTTCACCCGATTCGCCGCCTTGTCCCTATTGATAATGACGGCCGTGATCCAGTTATTCGTCTACCCGGATGCCTGGAACGTGCATATGTGGTGGGCCTTGGCCATGCTCTATCTCATTCGCCACGGAGGAGGTGCCGTCTCCCTCGACCGCCTATTGTGGAAATGAATCGTCAACAATCTTAACAAAGTAACGGCACTGGCGAAGTGCTGACTATTCTTACTGGCAATCTATGGACGGCGATGCAGAATGAGTTTGGATTGGATATCTGTTCAGGTGAGAAATAGCACGGTTCCGCTTCGCCGTTACTCGCTAAACGATCATATAAAGCCGCCTGATGCGTCGCCATGGGATTGGTAAAGCGGGGCGGCTTATCGCTGGCGGAATTAAATTCTCGTGCGGTTGACCGATCTAAGCCGCGGATAACCATCTATAATTGTATGGTCGTATAACCATGCATGGCAGAATATTCTAATAAGTGGGGATTGCGCCAGCCGCCATCAGCGACAAAGCGAGCTGTCGGTGGGCCATTGGCAAATCGAGTATACTGACGGTAACGAGAAAGATGGGGACTTCGGGTTGGATCAGATGCATTGGAAAAAGAAGGCTGTGAGGTCATGGAAGCAAATCATGCAGTAACCCAGAACAATCAATCAATGCCACGCCGCGGGGTGATGGGGTGCCCGGCTTTAACACCCGTGAGTCGTCTCCGTGCACTCCTCATGACGGCGCTACTCCTTCTGGCATTCACTCCGGTGAGTGCCACGGAGTGGATCTACACGGTGGTGGATGGGGACAATCTCTGGAATTTCAGTGAAAAATATCTCGACAGCGTGATGCGGTTCGAGAAGCTTCGGAAACTCAACAACATAAAGAATCCCAAACGCCTGCAGCCCGGTACCTGGCTGCGCGTTCCAATGAAGTGGATACGCAGTAACGCCGTGCCGGCACGTATTGCGGGGCTTGAAGGGCAGGTGCAGCTTACCCGCGCAGACGGTACACAGCCGATGCTGAAATCAGGCACCCTGATTCTGCTCGGCGATATCCTGAAAACGGGGCCGAAAAGCAGCGTAGCTGTTCTGTTTGCTGACGACAGCGCCTTAACGCTGCACAGTCATGGCGAGATGCGCTTCGATCATCTGAGTGCCCACGGTGAGACCGGGATGGTCGATTCAAGGCTGCACCTGATCAAAGGGCGGCTGCAGACCCGGGTGCGGCCGTCGGCAGGTCCCGGTTCGCGCTTTGAGATCTATACACCGTCTGCAATCAGCGCGGTGCGCGGTACCGAGTATCGCGCGGCTGTTGTCAGGGAGGGCAATGCATCCAACATCGAGGTGTTGGAGGGGAAGGTAGCGGTCAGCGCCGCGCAACAACAACGTCTGGTAGAGGCCGGATTCGGTACCCAGATTGTGAAAGGTGAAGCGCCGGCGCCACCGGTAAAGCTACTGCCTCCACCTCAATATGATCCGATCCCGGATGTCGTGCGGCAGATCGATTGGCGGATGGATTGGGAGGATATCGAAGGCGCGGTCAGCTACCGCATCGAGATCAGCGCGGATCAGGCGTTTACGGTCCTGGCTTGGGACCAGATCACCACACAATCCCATCTCACCCTAGCGGAATTGGAGGACAACAGATACTGGATCAGGGTTCGGGGTATCGATGTCAATGGCCTGGAGGGTAAAGGCCGCGTTGCGAGCCTTGTGCTCGATGCTCAACCGCAGCCGCCCCTCTCCCTCAATCCACCGGACGGGGCGGTGCAGCGGGGTGGTGATGTCGAGATGAAATGGACACTCTCCGAAAATGCCGAGCGCTATTTGCTGGAGATTGCCACGGATGAGGATTTTCAACAGATTGTGCAGCGTGTTACCGATTTGGAGGAGGCTCGTTATCAACTTCAAAATATCAGCGAGCCGGGCACCTATTACTGGCGGGTCTCCAGTATCCTCGACAACGAACCCGGACCTCCGGGCGTAGTGCGTTCATGGCAACTCAAACCAGCCATCGGGGCCATCGATTCCAGCATCGAAGAGAAAGACAAAGAGGTGACCGCTTCCTGGGAGCGCGGCGATCCCGATCATCGCTATCAGGTGCAGATCGCCCTGGATCCCGATTTCACGGACATCGAGACGGATACGCTTACGGAACAATCAGAGGTCAGTTTTCCACAGTTGCAGGGTCAGGTTCGCTACTTGAGGGTACGCGCCATCGATCGGGATGGTTACGAAGGGCCATGGGGAAGTGTGCAGCGCATCGAGCCTCCCTTTGACCAGGGTGTCTGGACCATACCGGTGCTCTTCATACTGGGTCTGCTAGTTATTTAACGGGATGCTCTTTCCATTCGTCAAAAGGCTTTACAGGAGGGGGGTATTCCTGGTCGTTGCCCTGCTGGCACTGGCCTACCTGTTTGTCGGAAACGCCGCTGTGCAGCGGGTCGATCTTCTGTTTTTCGACTACTTTCTCAATCTCCGGGAAAACCGGGTCAGTGATGAAATCGTTGTTATCGCCATCGATGATGCCAGCTTGCGAAAGCTTGGGCAGTGGCCTTGGTCTCGCCGCCTGCATGGGCAACTGCTCGATCGCCTGACCGAGATGGGGGCCAGGGCCGTCGCCTTCGATATTCTCTTTGCCGAGTCGGAAACCACCGATCCAGATGCCGACAAGCGATTTGCCCAGGCTATCGAACGCAATGGTCGTACGGTTTTGGTCGTCGCGCCGAGCAACCCGGGACCGGCAACCCCGATCACCGAAGTTCTGCCCCTTGCCATATTGGCGGAACCGGCAGCAGGGGTGGGGCATGTAGACTTCGAAATCGACAGGGATGGTTTATGCCGCAGTTTCTATCTTTATGCTGGAATCAACGATGCCCATTGGCCTGCACTTTCACTTGCCCTGTTACAGGTTGCGGATGCCGCGCCATTGGTGGAGCTGGAAGATTTAGTCCATGATCAGCATCTGAATCGTCTAGGATGGTTGCGCCAAGGGCGTTTTCTGATCCCCTTCGACCCCAGTCCCGATGCGGTCAATGTTCTGCCTGCGCATGTTGCGTTGAGTGATGACGAGGTGGCGTCTGCGGTTAAGGACAAGTATGTACTGGTCGGTTCCACGGCTACCGGTTTAGGTGATTTCATGTCAACTCCGGTCTCGCTCGTTCACCAGCGAATGCCGGGAGTCGAATTGAATGCCCATGTCTTGAGTGGATTGTTACAGGGCACCCTGATCAGGGAGATGAATCAGTCCAGCTACCTGTTATTGACCCTTCTGGTCACTGCCGCCGCAGCACTGCTGATGTTCAATGTCAGTTTTCCAACGACGATACTGATCTTCCTCGGGGCCGTTGTGGGGATACCGGCCATGGCGGGGGTGGTGATGTTTCTCGAACAGCTCTGGTTCGCTCCCACCGCGACGATCGCCTCCCTGGCCGTTGGCTTTCCGCTTTGGGGAATCTTCTCGCACCTGAATGCAAGGCGTATCAATCGTTCGCTCAACGATCTCATGCGTCACCAGGCGCTGCACAATGCCGCCACCGATCTGCCGAATCAGTATGCCCTGGAAGAGCGGCTTCAGCGTCTTGCCGCTGAGGCTAAGCGACAAGATCCGGGGATCGCAGCCCTCATTATTATCCATATCCAGTGGTCGGGGTCTGCGGGCGGGATAGTTGATCGCTCAACCACGGAAAATCTGCAACGGGCCATCGCACAGCGTTTGCGTAGCAGGATCCGCAGCGATGATTTGATCGCGCAACTCAACAACGATGATTTCGGGATTTTGGTCGATTCCTTAAGCGATGCCGAAAGTGCACAGCAGATAGCCAGCGACCTGCTCATTGCCCTGCAGGAACCGCTTGAGTTTGAAAGGACCCAGCTGTTTCTGACCCCCCGCGTGGGGCTCAGCCTCTGGCCGGGTGACAGTGCGAACGGGGATGCGCTGCTGCGCGATGCCAACATCGCGATGTTCAGTGCGCGGATCAGGCAGTCGAAATCAATCTGCAGCTACTCGATGCAGGTGGCGAAAGAGGTTGAACAACGCTCGCAGCTTGAGCAGGCGTTGATATCCGCAATAAAGCGCGACGAGTTCGAGGTGTATTACCAGCCGCAGATAGTCCTTGGAAGCGGCCGAATCATTGGCGTCGAGGCTTTGTTGCGCTGGCATAATCCAGATCTCGGCATGGTCTTCCCCAGCACGTTTATTCCGCTGGCTGAACACACCGGCCTGATCAGGGAGATCGGCAGCTGGGTATTGCGTACAGCCTGTCACCAGGTGCAGCAGTGGAATGAACAGGGTCTTGGTCCACTGCGTTTGGCGGTCAACCTCTCACCCCTGGAGTTTGTCGATAAGAATCTGTTTACCGAGGTATGCGACACCCTCGAAATGAGCCGCCTCGATCCTGCCAGGCTCGAGCTCGAGATTACAGAGAGTGCATTGATGCAGAATCTGGATGAGGCCAAGGCGGTTATGCGGGCGCTGAAGCAGTTGGGGGTTAGCTTGGCAATCGATGATTTTGGCACGGGATACTCCTCTTTGAGCAATTTGCAGCACTTTCCGCTGGACAGGATCAAGATCGATCAATCCTTTACCCGCGAGATCCATGCCAATGAAAATGTCAGGGAGATCACCCTGACCATCATCAACATGGCCAAGCGCCTGAAACTTGAAGTCATTGCAGAGGGTGTGGAGAGTGAATCACAGGTTGCGTTTCTGGATCAGTGTGGTTGCGATGAGCTGCAGGGTTACTATTTCAGTCACCCGCTGCCTGCGGCAGACCTGGATTCGCTGCTGCACAACCCAGACGCACTTCCCGCTGAGCTATTGTCGAAGCAGTCATTGGGCGGTGTTCGATAGCACCAGCTGAACCGCACCTGGCTCAACCTAACCGCGGATGGGCGACGCGAGCGAGTCGACGAAAACTCAATAAGTCAGCTGGTTGACGACTCCGCTGTCGTCACGATGCTCAATGCTGAAGCGGCAGCTGCGCAGATCCGCTTCAAGCCTGGCGTATGCCTTGCCGTTGCGCCAGGTGAGTTGGAGAAGATGCGAATCGGTTGGCTCTATCGCCAGCTGGCCGCTGAAGGCGTTCGAGCAGTTCCGCAGGCGTATGAGTTCCAGCTGATCCTTGACGATCGTTCTCTTCAGGCCCGCCTCGACTGCATCGAGGGAGAGATTGGAGCGGTTGATCTCCTTATGGCCTCCCGGGCCTCCCCTGTCTGCCGCCTGGTAGTCATTCTTGCCGGCAAACAGATCGAGGTACCAGACCTGGGGTATGCCGGGCATGAAGAGTTGTATCGCACGGGCCAGGCGCAGTTTACTCTCATCCTCCCCAAGGGCACTGAAGAAGGTTGCGTTGACTTGGTAGTAGGCGATTTTCTTGCCATCGGATCCGTAGAGATTCTTGACCCGGCCGCCGCGTTCGATGATGCGATCGATGAGGGCCTGGATCCTGACCTCATCCAGCAATCCCTCTCTGCTGACTCCTTTGACCTGTGAACCCCGCAAGTCGAGCAGGGGGATGCCGTCGTGGCATCCGAGCATATTGATGGTCTGAAGCTGTTTCTCCTGGATCTCTTTGATCCAGTTGAGCAGATGTCTGTTCGAGGCCTGTTCCAGGGCGTCAATGACAAGCCCCGGGAAAAAGAAGTCATAGATCGGATAGCCCTTTTCCGCAACCTCATGGTGGAGTCCGGCGCCATACTCTGAATGGATCTCGGGAAATATGGTCAAGTCGTATCGCTTTGCGATCTGTTTCAACCGTTCCAGGTATTTCCAGGTTCCCGGGCGGTTGAAGAAGTTACTCTCTCCGGGCTCCTTGTGCAGATAGGCGAAGGCGTCCAGTCTGATGATCTTCGCGCCATAGGCTTTCAGTTTTTTCAATGTCTCTTCGTAGAATTGCCAGACCAGTTCCGATTTGACGTTGAGGTCCATCTGGCCGAGATAGCGGCGCTTGCCTTCAACCACCGTGAGGATTTCACTCTTGTAGTGGGCGTAGCCGTCCAGATCCATATCTTCGACTTCCCGCTCCACATCGATATTTTTGTTGACGATTGCCGCAACGCTGGCCGTGTGTTCTTGTGCCAACCCCTGAATGCCGGTGAAATCGGCCGCACTGACCGGCTTGTAGCTGACCTGTTGATAGAAGGTGTTCCAATAGGGACGCTGGGATCCGTCCGGGAATCCAACCTTCAGGATTGGGAGTCCCGGTTTGCGCATAAAGAGCTTATCGAGGTGCTCCTGTTTGGGAACCACGTAACCCTCATCCCCCATCTCACCGTGGGAGTGCCAAAATGCATTCCAGTCGATGAAGAAATGGCGAAATTCAGATTTGTCACCATGCTTCAACAGATCCTTGAACTGTGGCGAGGCCACCGACAGATGGTTGAGAATGAGGTCGAACTTGAAGCTGATATTGAGCCGGTTAAGCGCCTCCAGATCCTCCTCGGATACAAGCTCATCATTGAGGTCATAATCGATAATGGAGAAGCCGCGATCGAGGTCGCTGTTGAAAAAAGTGGGCAGAATATAGAACTGTGAAAAGGTGTCCTTGAGCTCGGCTCTCTGCAACAGCTTGATCGTGTCGGCGAGCTTACCGCCGATACTGTCGGGATAGGCGTTGAGCATTACCCCCCGGGGGAGTGGTCGTTGCTTGGCACTGTGTCCGTCACTCATGGCACACCTTGACATAACCCTTTGTTTTGTTGTTGTTTCTGGAGTGAAACGAACGGCTGTTAATTATATCGATTCAACACCCGTTTACAACGTTTATCTGCAATAAATAGCTACTCATGTTGTCGGCAATGTGGAAGCGAGATTGAGTGCCTATTTGCCGTTGTGTGAACTGGCATTGACGAGAAAATCCCACTACTTTGGATGGTTATCCGGTCGGTCCCCGTGCTGCCCGGCAGGCCCGTGATCGCGCAGTCGTGACAGGCGCCGTGAGAGCGGGCGGAGCGGTCGGCCGTTGTTTGGGTAGGGAGGCGATTGTGGCGTTACCTGCAGTTGGCCTCATCTGCCCAGGTATCCAGGCATCACGGTCTTCATTGCCCTGTGGTAAAAATCATCCTCCGCCTGAGACCATACGGTTACAAACATGTCACCCTGCTTGACGCGCAGAACATCCACTTTGATGGCGTTGAATTTCGGGTGTTTGGTGCCGTTCACCTCAATGGTTTCGAGTACGTAACGGACTTTGATATCCCGGCTGAGATTGGGCAGAAAGGCGTATTCGCCATTCGCCAACATGAGCACGAAGTCGGGTTCCAGCACGATATGGGGATCAAGCTTCTCGGTTGGGCAGGTTATGCCGTGACTGGCGCAGCCATAGCCCTTGAGTTTGCCGGTGAAAACATCCGCGCTGAGTGCCAGGGGGAGTGACAAGAGGGATACAAACGGCAGCGCGAGGCTGAGCCGATGAGAGAGAGATTTTTTCATTTCCGATTCCTCCGAGGATGTTTAACCGATTCTTCTACCGCTCTGTTAGCAATGGGGATGACACAGATCCCGTTACCCATAGTTACGGCCGGGTGCACAGTTCGGATTCCAGGCGGCTGCCGCTGAAGGCGGGGAGATGGCGCCCCGGTTTGGCGGGTGGCAACGTTATGCCGACGTTATGGTCGATCAAATCAAACGCGCCTTAAGCATCTGAAACGAATCTCTAGGGAGGCTGGAAAGCATTCAGGATCATGTAGTTAGTATTTGTCTGCGAACCCAGGGGGAGAGCTTGGGGGGTGCTGCCCCGGGCAGAGCCTGCTTGCGGGAGGAGCCCGGTGCGGGTTCAGCTGTGACGATACCCGGGATAAGGGGGCTTGGAGTGAAGTGGTTGACCGGCCTGGGGGTTGCGGGTAGAATTCCCGCTCTTTACCTCGCCCGGATATCTGGCGGGGTTTTTACGCTATTTTTCGGGGATTCATGCAATGTATGCGGTAATTCAAACCGGCGGCAAGCAGTATCGCGTTTCTGAGGGCGATACCATCAAGGTCGAGATGCTGACCGCGGATGAGGGTTCATCCGTCGAGTTGGACAAAGTGTTGATGATCACCAATGGTGATGATGTCAAGGTCGGTACCCCCTATGTGGATGGCGGCAAGGTTACCGCTACCGTGAAATCCCATGGCCGGGGTAAGAAGGTCAAGATCATCAAGTTTCGCCGCCGTAAACACCATATGAAACACCAGGGGCACCGGCAGTGGTACACTGAACTGCAAGTGACCGGCATCAGCGGCTGAGGAGAGAGACAGATGGCACATAAAAAAGCAGGCGGCAGTACCCGTAACGGTCGCGATTCAGAATCCAAACGCCTAGGCGTCAAGGTCTACGGCGGTGAGACGGTCAAGGCGGGAAACATCATCGTGCGTCAGCGCGGCACCCAATTCCACAACGGCGTCAACGTCGGTGTGGGCAAGGACCACACCCTGTTCGCGAAGACCGATGGTAAGGTTCATTTCGAGGTGAAAGGACCCCGTAACCGCAGATACGTGAGTGTCGTTTCTGACTAGGCGCGGTGTTAACCCAGTCCTGAAAAGCCTCGTCTCGGGACGGGGCTTTTTACGTTTTGGCGCCTTGTATAACGCAAAGCACGCCAAGAAGCGCTATGTACGCAGTGTTTAGTAATTCACCATGTCGTTCTTTGCGTGTCCTCGGCGTACTTTGCGTTATATTCCAATCAACCCAGACCAGACCCTCGCCATGAAATTTGTAGACGAAGCAAGGATCAAGGTGACCGCCGGTGACGGAGGGAGTGGCTGTGCCAGTTTTCGCCGCGAGAAATACATTCCCAAAGGCGGACCCGATGGGGGGGATGGCGGCAATGGCGGTAGCGTCTACCTGGTGGCGGACAGTGGCCTGAACACACTGGTCGATTTCCGCACCCAGCGCATGCACAAAGCGGAGCGCGGACAGAATGGCATGGGACGCGAGAGGAGCGGGCGTAAAGGTCGGGACCTCTACGTCCGCGTACCGGTGGGGACCCGGGTCCTGGAAGATGAGACGGGAGAGCTGTTGGGCGAGTTGCTGGCGCATGAGCAGCAGCTGCTGGTGGCGCAAGGGGGCGAGCGGGGCATTGGCAATGTGCATTTCAAGAGCAGCACCAATCGCACCCCCAGGCAGTTCACACAGGGTACCCCGGGGGAGCGTCGCACGCTGCTTCTCGAACTGATCCTGCTGGCGGACGTGGGGCTGCTGGGTATGCCGAACGCAGGGAAATCGAGTCTGATCAGCCATATCTCCAGTGCCAGACCGAAGATTGCCGACTATCCATTCACCACCCTCTATCCCAATCTGGGCGTGGTCAGCCAGGGGCGTGATCGCAGCTTTGTAGTGGCCGATATTCCCGGGGTGATAGAGGGGGCGGCCGAAGGGGCCGGCCTGGGACTGCAATTCCTCAAGCACCTGTCGCGCACACGTCTGCTGCTGCACCTGGTGGATATCGCCCCGCTGGACAGCGCTGTCGATACGGCCGCCGAGGTGAAGAAAATCGAGCAGGAGTTGTTGCGGTATTCGGCGGAGCTTGCGGGGAAAGAGCGCTGGTTGGTGCTGAACAAGAAGGATCTGCTGCCACAGGAGGAGTTCAATGAAAGGCGCAGGAATTTGCTGGCAGCACTGAAATGGGAGGGTGCCGTGTACGGAACCTCCGCAGTCACCGGTGAAGGTTTGGGCAGTCTGACCGGGGATCTGATGGCGCGTTTGGAGGCGATCTGGCAGGCGGAAAGGTCGATTGACGAGGCGTCGGAGGAGGCATCCTGGGATCCCCTGGACGGCTGAGAAATTTGTGTGAATCGTGTAACTTGGGGTGATCATTACCAGGGTGTGTAAACCATGATTTCCAGGGAAAAGATAGCGACATCAAAACGCTGGGTCATAAAGATCGGCAGCGCACTGCTTACCGCGGAAGGTAAAGGGCTCTCCCATGAGGTGCTCTCCGTCTGGGTCGAGCAGCTGGCTGCGTTGCGCCATGCCGGGCATGAAATTGTGCTGGTCTCCTCCGGTGCCGTTGCAGAGGGCATGAGTCGCATGGGTTGGAGGAAGCGCCCCCACAACCTGAATGAGTTGCAGGCGGCGGCGGCAATCGGACAGATGGGGCTGGTGCATGCCTGGGAGGCCTGCTTTCAAGACTATTCACTGCATACGGCGCAGATTCTGCTGACCCGTGACGACCTCGATGATCGTTCCCGCTACCTGAATGCCCGCAGTACCCTGCGCACCCTGCTTGAATTGGGCGTGGTGCCGGTGGTGAACGAAAACGATACCGTAACCACCGACGAGCTCCGTTTTGGTGATAACGACACCCTGGCGGCCCTGGTGGCGAATCTGATCGAGGCCGATCTGCTGGTCCTGCTGACCGACCAGGAGGGCCTGTTCGACGCCGATCCCCGTTTCGATCCCACCGCCAGCCTGATTCGGGAGACCCGGATCGACAATCCCCAGCTCGACGCCGTGGCCGGTGGCAGTGTCGGCGGGCTGGGTCTCGGCGGCATGGTGACCAAGGTACGCGCCGCCAGGCTCGCGGCGCGCTCCGGTACCGGGACCGTGATCGCATCCGGGCTCCGCGACAGGGTCGTGGAGGAGATCAGCAGGGGAGAGACCGTGGGTACCCTGCTGGTGCCGGTTCAGGAGCCCCAGGCGGCAAGAAAGCGCTGGCTAGCCGGCCAGCTCCAGGCCCGCGGCCGCCTCACCCTGGATGACGGTGCGGTGCGTGTGCTGCGCGAGCAGGGGAGCAGCCTGCTGGCCGTCGGCGTCTACGGTGTAGAGGGAGATTTTGCCCGTGGCGAGGTGGTGGTCTGCATCGATCGCCATGGCACTGAAATCGCGCGGGGCCTGGTCAACTACAATGCCCAGGAGACCCTGCACATCATGGGAAAGCCCAGCAGCCGCATTGAGGAGCTCCTGGGGTATGTCGATGAGGAGGAGCTGATCCATCGGGACAATCTCGTCCTGTTGTAACTAAAGCCACTAGGACGATACGGGTCCCTCTGTTCCTGCATTATCGCTTTGCTCGGCCCGTGCACGAAGCGAACCCAGTAACGCGAAGCCATAGACGCAAGACTTCTTATCGATTTCCACGGCCTTCATGACCTCAATCTCGTCATAGAGCATGGCAGGTTTCGGGAGGTTACGGCCGGTTCACTGCACACAGTCGCAGGTAGGGTCGATTTCTATCCGCGTACCGCCGCTGGCGGCAAACACGGCGATCTGGTTGTGTATTTCAGCAGTGACCGCTGGGTTGATGGTCGGCAGTACCGTGGATGCATGGTTGCCTTCGGTGAGGCGCACGATGCCGGTCAGGGTCTCACCGGGCGCCGCCAACCGGGTCGCGGAGATGGGTTCCGCGTCGAGCAAGAGGGATAGCCTCTCCGTGGCGCCGTTGGGGATTACGATATCGCCCAGCAGTTCGATGATATGCAGCGGGTGCAGGGCGGCGGTCGTCTGCGCGAAATTGAGGTCGTCGACAGGGTCGAGGATGGTCTGCCAATCACGCAACCACTGATCGAAGTCGCTGGTGCCGAACGTCACGCCTTGGCTGGCCAATCGATCCAGCAGGGGCCTGCCGAAGGTAAGCGATTCAGGATCGGTGAGCAGCTCGCTCCAGCTGCCGCCGGGGCTGATCAGGGTGGCCGTGGTGACGCTGTCGTTTATGCCCAGGAGCAAGGGTCCTTGGATGGCGCCCCAGGAGAGTCCCGCATAATGGATCCGGGATGCATCCAGATCGGGGAGCCGGTCACCATCCAGGTCCATTTCCGGGATGCTCGTGACCAGGTGGATGAGGTCGGCGGAACTTTGGCGAAGGGTGTCGCGGCCGTTCAGCGGATTGTTTATCAGTTGTCCGGGTAACTGGATGCCGTTGTCGATGATCCCGTCGGCGCCGGCGATCCCGGTATCATTATTGAATTGATCCAGATAAAAATGGCGTTCATTGTCGCCGAATCTATTCAGTGGCGACGGATTGCCGGGGCCCTGGTAGAACGGATTGGCCGGATCGGTAATGCCATGCAGCGGCTGATCGATGGACAGGAGGGCGAAGCCCTCGGCCGCCATCCTGTCCGCAAGCAGCGTTGCCCGGGTGCGATTGCCGCCCAATCCGTCCACGAATATGACCACCGGCCAACCATCAACCGGTTGGCTATGGCCGCTGTCTCGGTTGGGCAGGGTGGCCAGCAGCGGAATACTCAGGGTTTCGGTCGGTATGGGATCCGGATCTATACGGTTAGGATATCTGCCCTGCGCTGTCAGCCAGACACTTTGGTAAGGGTCGAGCCGGGACTGATAGTAGACCGTTTCCATTGTGCCGGTGTAGATATCGGCTATTCCTGGCAGGGTTTCATCGTAATCTCTGGTGGTGAGACCGGAGTGAAGCAGATGGCTCGAGAGTGGTTGGGCACTGCGCGCAACCGCTTCGATGACATCGCTGATGGACTGGGTTGAAACGCTCCATGCCGCCACGATCGATTCAGGGTTTAGATTCAACACCTCATCGGCCTTGTCGAGCACTGGGGCAATGGAGTCAGACAAGACGCTATCCAGGTAAGGGTCGCCCGTGCTGCGTTGCCTCGACCAGGCGTCGATGAGTTGATGGAAGTGGTCGTCCGCGGTTACGGCCAGACCCTCGACCGACCTGATCCCAGACAGGAGATAGAACAGATAGGTGGTGTTTTGCTTCAGCGGCTGTAGGGGAACGATATTCACTACGGTTCCGTCGCCACGATCGCTGGTGCCGAATTCTATGTCGTAGGCCACCCCGGGAATCAACAGGGTGTCGCTCGACCCGTCGAACACCAGGAGATTGGCGGAGGAGAAGGGGGCCAGGGGATCTGCGGGTACCAGGGATTCGACATCGATCACCCCGCTGAATGGGATCCGTATCGAAGCTGTGGTGGAAAAACCGTTCAGCGTGTTCAGAAAAGCCATAGTACGCTCAATAGGCGCGGGGAGTTCTTCGTCACTAACGGGAATACTCAGGATGCTGTCGCTGCTGCCCGGGTCCTGGAGCCATATATCGTTCGGGTAGGGCGCCAGGTCTCTGTTTACCGAGGCGGAAGAGAGTTCGAACCGCGGGACAAAGGTTGATTCACCTGGCGTGCTCTCCCCGCCGTTGTCCTGACAACCCGGCAACAGAAAAGCGGCTAGAATCAGCAGGGACCGGATCTGCATCTAACACCTCTGTGCGTGATGGGTAGTCATAGATCCATAGAGTGCGAACCCCGACTCTCTCTTTACTCCTCATGCGATCAGAAGGTTGGCGAGTCTTGAAGGAGCTAGTCAGGCGATAGATCAACGGCTTCGAAATGGGTTTTATATTCCAATAGCGAACAATTTTTACTGTGTGCCTGATCACACGAATGGAGTTTGCCGCCGCCTGGAGATAAAAAAACCGGCTAGCGGCCGGTTTTTCTTATTCGCTTTCCGTCATCGCTCACATCGCCCTGATCTGAACATTGAGGCGGCTCTTGTGGCGGGCAGCCTTGTTCCTGTGGATCAGGCCTTTGCTGACAGCGCTGTCAATCGCCGGTACAGCCTCTTTATAGGCCTCGACAGCGCCCTCTTTCGACCCGGCGGCAATCTGTTTGATGACACGTTTGATATAGGTGCGCATCTCACTGCGCTGGGCCTGGTTGCGGCCGCGCCGCTTGTCGGCTTGACGTGCGCGCTTACGTGCTTGGGCTGAGTTGGCCAAGGTTCTCTCCTGGGATGAAACTAGCTTTTCAAAGGGGGCGAATTCTCCCTAATTATCCACACCATGTCAACATCTTTGATCCGGCCCGCATCTGCTGGTATGGTCGCTCTGCGGACCTATCCGCCTAGGCCGGGTGAGATCCGAGGGATTTGCACCCTGGGCGGGCGATTCGTTCATCGTGACTCTGACAGAGAAGGACGCAACCCTGGCCTCTTTTTTTCGTGCCTTTACCGCAGTTGGCAGCCATACCCTGCTGTCACGCATCCTCGGGTTCGTGCGCGACCTGGTGTTTGCCCATTGGTTTGGCGCCAACGCGGCCACCGACGCCTTCTTCGTCGCCTTCAAGATCCCCAATTTCCTGCGCAGGCTGTTTGCCGAAGGCTCGTTTTCGGTCGCCTTCGTACCCATCTTGACCGAGTACCGGACCAAACGGAACAAGGTGGAGCTGCAGACATTCGCCGATCATATGGCGGGTTCCCTGGGATTGGTGGTAATGCTGGTCTCCATCGTCGGGGTAATAGCGGCTCCGATCCTGGTGATGATCTTCGCCCCGGGATTCTGGAATGAGAGCGAAGGCAAGTATGAGCTGACCGTGGAGATGCTCACCCTGACCTTCCCCTATCTTTTCTTCATCACCATGACCGCCTTTGCCGGCAGTATTCTCAATACCTACAACCGTTTCTGGGTGCCCGCCTTTACCCCGGTGCTGCTGAATCTCTCTCTCATCACCTGTGCCGTCTGGATCTCCCCGCAGATGGAGAGGCCGATAATGGCGCTGGCCTGGGGGGTGCTGATAGCAGGCATGGTGCAGTTTCTCTTTCAGCTGCCGTTTCTCTGGCGGGTAAAGCTGTTTCCAAGGCCCAGACTGGGTTTCCGCGACCCGGGCGTGGTGCGGGTCATGCGCCTGATGGTCCCGGCGCTGTTCGGTGTATCGGTCAGCCAGATCAATCTGCTGCTCGATACCCTGATCGCCTCCTTCCTGGTAAGCGGCAGCATCTCCTGGCTCTACTACTCCGATCGCCTGATGGAGTTTCCGGTGGGTGTGCTGGGGGTGGCGTTGGGTACGGTGATCCTGCCCAATCTCTCGCGCCGGCACGCAGAAAACTCACCCCGGGCCTTTTCCCGCACCCTCGACTGGGCATTGCGCTTGAATATCCTGTTCGGCGTTCCCGCCGCCGTGGGGCTGTTTCTGTTGGCCGGCCCGATGTTGGCCACCCTCTTCTTTTCCGATGCCTTCGATCATCAGGATGTGGAGATGGCGACCAGGAGTCTGATGGCCTACGCCCCGGGTCTGATGGGCATCATGCTGATCAAGGTCCTCGCTCCCGGTTTCTACGGCCGCCAGGACACCAAGACGCCGGTGAGGATCGGTATCATCGCCATGACGGTGAACATGGTGTTGAACATCATCCTGGTCTTTCCCCTTGCCCATGCCGGTCTGGCCTTGGCGACCACGTTCTCTTCGGGATTGAATGCCTATCTGCTCTACCGCGCCTTGGTTAAGGGACGGATCTACACCCCGGCGGCGGGCTGGGGGGCATTGCTGTCGCGTACGCTGCTCGCCTCGCTGGCCATGGGGGCCTTTCTCTGGTGGGGGGCGGGTGATATTGCCGCTTGGCTTGCGGATTCCGTCATGTCGAGGGCATGGCGACTGGGCGGGCTGATTGTTTCGGCAATTCTGCTCTACTTCCTGACCCTGTTTCTGCTCGGTGTTCGCCCTGGTCAATTTCGCAGCAGTAAATAGTGCTCGCTTGCTTTGCACATCTCTACGCAAGAAATGTTGTTCGCATTGTCAGTCTAAAAAAGTTCTCCTTAGATGCGCCCCATAAAGATGGCGAGGCGAATCTATCTGCTTCTCTCCCGCGTATAGATCAGTAATGAGATGCCAAGCGCATTGAATAGAGATCCGGCTGGAGAGGAGCATGTCACTGCAAGTCACGCCCGCGCGTTCACTGTTTGTCGCCCTGGGGATGCTGGTATTACCCGCGTTCGCCGCGCTGAGTGAGATCGGGCAGCCAGCTTCGCCGATCCTGGTTTCCGACGACGGTATCTCCCTGATTGACAGTAAGACGTTGAGCCGGCGCTGGCAACGGCTTCAGGGTGAACAGACCTTTGAACCCGCGATTGCTGCCGGCCGAATCCTGGTAAGCAGCAGTCGTGGACTCTACGCAATCGATCGGCGGCAGGGGGATATCCTTTGGCGTCTTCCCGACAAGCAGCTCGGTTTCACGCCGGTGATCGATGGTGATGCCGTCTACCTGGCAAGCCGTGATGGGCGCCTTACCGCCATCGACAGCAGGCAAGGTGGGGTGATCTGGGAAACGGCCCTTCAAGGCTGGGTTTATCCGCCGGCATTGGCAGGTGAGCTGCTCTTCACGGGCGGCAGCGACGCCACCCTGTGGGCGATTGAGCGGGGCAGTGGCCGGGTTGCCTGGTCCCGTCCCCTCGGCCAGGAGATGGTCTACAGCCCGGTGGCACTCGCAGACGGGCGGATCGTGGTGACCACCTTCGACCGTGAAATCATCAGCTTCAATCAGGCAGGACAGCTCCTCTGGCGGCAGCGCTATCCGGCGATTCTGAAGACCCCGATTGTGACGGACGAGGGATTGATCTTCAGTGGCATGGACCAGGTGTTGCGCGCCGTCGATGGCGGCAGTGGTAGATTATTGTGGCAACAACGGCTGCCGCAACCCCTGGCAGCGGAGTTGGGCTATCAACGAGGTCTGATCCTGGCTGCATTGGAGAACGGTGATATCTGGCTCATCGACAGCAGCAGAGGCACGCTGCAGCAGGCCTACCACATTCCCCGAGAATCCGTCGCTACACCAAGGTTTTCAGGCGAGCGGTTACTCGGTTTTATTCATGCTTTTGGCGGCCCCAAGGCAGTTGTAGCAACGCGATTGGAACAATCGAATCGGAAGTGAGGAGATGACGATGAAATTGAAACAGACAGCAGCGGCGGCAATCACCGCCATGTGGGTATCGGCGACGGCATTTGCCGCCCCATTCGGCAACAAGGATGACCTTGCCTATGCCGCCGAAATCTGGGTGAACATGAGTGCCGCCGGTTTCACAGGTAAAGGTGCAACCATGTCCACACCCTATACCGGCATGCATCCCCATGGCGCCATACTCGACACCATCGATACCAGGCTGAAGGTCGGCGACAACGACGATATCCTGATCATCAAGCGGAATTACGGTGGTGACGGGGTGAGCAAGAGCGCCGTGGCCAACGATCCGGAGAAGTACCTCAAGGCAGTGACAGTGATGTACAGGAAAAAGGGGTTTGATGCGGATATCCAGGATTGGTTCTGGGTCAAGTACGCCCCAGACGGTTCGGTACTGAAGAATCCCAAAGGGGTCAGCCTCGCCGGCAAGGTCGGCAAGGGGATGGCCAAGGGCTGTGTCGCCTGCCACCAGGGTGCCCCTGGAGGAGATCTGGTATTCAATCACGATCGCTACGCCAAATAGAGGGCGGCGAGGCAATCTGCAAGACATTTGTGATTTAAAAAAGAGGAAGGCGGTTCGGAGATTATCCTTCGATCTGCCTCAAAGGAGACCCGTGAGCAGATGACTGGGTGCGTGTTGTCTGCCGGAACAGCTGGAGCCTGCCGGCACTGGTTGTTCCGGCAGGCATTTTTTTGTTCTCGCAATCCGCTTGCGCGGGCAGTCGCAGCAGGCAGGCCCTGCTCGCGGAAACCCGAATATTCGGGGGATGCCCTATTTGACCGCAGGCCCTATAATTGACCGCTCGAGTTTGGGCGGTCTAGCAATGAAATTGGTTCGTGGATTACACAATCTGAAACCCGATCAACAGGGCTGTGTGGCGACCATCGGTAACTTCGATGGCGTGCACCTGGGCCATCAATCGGTCTTTCGCCACCTCATGGAGAAGGGCGAGGAGTTGGAACTGCCGACCACCGTGGTCACCTTCGAACCCCAGCCCCGGGAGTTTTTTCAGCCCGATTCCGCCCCGGCCCGGCTCACCAGGCTGCGCGAAAAGCTGCAGGCGATCGGGGAGACCGGGGTGCAGCGGGTGGTGGTGCTGGAGTTCAACAAGCGTCTGGCAGCCATGCCCGCCGAGACCTTTGTCAGGGAGTTGCTGATGGAGGGGTTGGGGACCCGCTTTCTCTCGGTGGGTGACGATTTCCGGTTTGGCCGTGGGCGCAAGGGCGATTTCGAACTGCTGCGGCGGATGGGGGAAGGGTTCGGTTTTGAAGTTGAGAACATGAATACCTACAAACTGGACGCGGATCGCGTCAGCAGCACCCGCATCAGGGAGCTTCTTACCCTTGGCGACCTGACCGCGGCGGCCCAGTGTCTGGGCCGTCCCTACAGGATATGCGGACGGGTGATCCATGGTCACAAGCGGGGGCGTACCATCGGCTTCCCCACCCTGAATGTCAACATGCATCGCCTGGTCAGTCCGTTGCATGGGGTCTACGCGGTCAAAGTGGATGGCCTGCATCCGCATGGACTGCCCGGTGTCGCCAATATCGGCAACCGACCCATGGTCGAAGGGGATCATCGTTATCTGTTGGAAGTGCATCTTTTCAATTTCGACCGTGAAGTCTACGGAGAGCATGTCTCCGTGGAGTTCGTGCAGAAGTTGAGGGACGAGCAGTGTTTTGACTCCTTTGAAGTACTCAGGAAGCAGATTGTGCGGGATGCGGAGCAGGCCAGGGAGATTCTGGGTGTTGCCGAGGCAAGCCGTGAATAGTCTTGCCTATATTTAATCCGCAAATGAACGCAACTAGGACTCTTTATTCTTCAGTCTGGCATTGGATTGGCCCTATCAATCGGTTTTTGCGCAACCCTAATCCTGGAGTTGAATGAGTGGAATCTGCTGTGTCCTCTCTATCTCCACCAATGAATCCGTATTTGCGTTCATTGGCGTTTATTTGCGGCTTGCTTGTTCAAGGTTGCACGCCAAGTCACTGACTCTATCGCTAAGTATTGTGGGTAGTCAGCAATGGAATTATATTGACTATTTTTGCGCCCGACGCAATTTTGAGTTTCAATACTCTATTTTTT
>NATV01000137.1 GCA_003094535.1 gamma proteobacterium symbiont of Ctena orbiculata
CGTTAGCTGAATTCAGTCCGCAAATGAACGCAAATGGTATTTTGTTGATTCAACTTGTTACCTCAATCGCGTAGGGTGTGGCCTGCCACACCGTTAAACTATTAAACAGTCACGGTGGCTGGTGCGTCTATTTCTCCGCCGCCCCCTATACCACATTTACGTTCATTTGCGGACTTTTTCTCAAGCGGCGCGGCGCTCGTGCTGCGCCAGGTTGAGGGCGGAGATTAGTGATCTTAGCGAGGCGCTGAGACTGTCGTGGTCAAAGGCGGCACCGGTGATGCGCCGACCATCCACTTCAATCTGCACATAGGCCACCGCCTCCGCGTCCGTACCCTCGCCGATGGCGTGTTCACTGTAGTCGATGACCTTTGCGCTCATGCCGTAGGCCTGAGTCCAGGCATCAATGAACGCGGAGATCGCTCCTTCACCCATGCCGCGGATAGTCATCGGCCGGTTTTTGTCGCTGATTTCCGCTTCAATGATATCCACCTCGTTCTGCCGGTCGAGTCGGTAGCCGTCGAGTCGTACTGGCGTTGTGTCGGCTACAAACTGGTTACGGAACATGGCATGGATGGTGGCGCTGTCGATCTCTCCCTGATGGGTTTCACTGGCTTGTTGCACCATGGCGGCGAGCTCCTGCTGAATCCAACGCGGCAGCACCAGACCGTAGTCGCGCTCCAGCACATAAGCAACGCCCCCCTTACCCGATTGGCTGTTGACCCTGACCACTGCCTGATAGTCACGTCCAATATCCCTGGGATCTATGGGCAGGTAGGCGACCTGCCAGGGTTGATCCGGTTGCTGCTGATGCAGGCATTTTCGAATCGCATCCTGGTGCGAGCCGGAAAAAGCGGTATAGACCAACTCACCTACCCAGGGGTGGCGGGGATGCACCGGCAGACCAGTACATTGGGCATAGACCTGGATGATCTCATCGGGTCTGGAGAGATCGATTTCCGGGTCGACTCCCTGGCTGTAGAGATTCATCGCCATGGTCACCAGGTCCATGTTGCCGGTTCGTTCGCCGTTGCCCAGGAGCGTACCTTCGACCCGGTCGGCACCGGCAAGAATGGCGAGTTCAGCGGCGGCTACCGCGCAGCCTCTGTCGTTATGGGTATGAACCGAGATGATCACCGATTCCCGGTGTCGCAGCTGCCTGCAGAAATACTCGATCTGGTCCGCGAACAGATTGGGTGTCGTGCTCTCCACCGTGGCGGGCAGGTTGATGATACAGCGCTGCTGTGGCGTGGGCTGCCAGACATCGATGACCGCCTCGCAGACTTCCACGGCGTAGTCCCATTCGGTATTGGAAAAACTCTCCGGCGAGTATTGAAAGACCCACTCTGTTTGCGGATGGTTGGCCGCCTCCCGTTGCAGCAGCTGCGCGCCTTTGACGGCGATGGATTTAATACCTTCGCGGTCACGCTTGAACACCCGTTCACGCTGTACCCTGGAAGTCGAGTTGTAGACATGCACAATCGCCCGGTGTACACCTTTCAGGGATTCGAATGTCTTGCGAATCAGCTCTTCGCGGGCCTGAACCAGCACCTGGATCGTGACATCCGGGGGTATTTGTCCCTCCTCGATCAGCCAGCGCACGAAGTCATAGTCGGGTTGGCTGGCGGATGGGAAACCGACCTCGATCTCTTTCAGCCCTAGATTCACCAGCAGGGCCCACAGTTTGCGTTTTTGCTCCACATTCATCGGTTCCAGCAGCGCCTGATTGCCGTCGCGCAGATCGACGCTGGCCCAGATGGGCGCCCGGGTGATCCTGTTGTTGGGCCAATGGCGGTCGTGCATCGGCACGACCGGCATCGGGTGATATTTGCGGTGGTCAAAGCGCTTCACGATGATTCTCCTGCTGCCTTGTCGGTTGATCCACTATGACCCGCCCGGTAGCGGGCCGGGTTCGCGCCACCCGAACAATTGCCATTGGCAAAAATAGGGCGGGGCAAATTCTCCGATATGCATACCCTTGTGGGGCGTTTGCATCCACCCGGAACTCGTGATTCCGGGTGGCGGATGCGCGGCTTGTGGCCGATGGTGAAATCCTAGTGCAGTTCGGCAGGCAGGTGATTGCGAAATATAACCTGATTTTCTGGTAAAAAAGCAAAAAATAGCAATAATAGAGAAAAATGTGCAATATAAAACCTATTATACCGACATACGGGCAACACAATGAAACTGGATCGTTTTGATCGACACATATTGGACGAACTGCAGCGGGATGGACGTGTCAGTAATCAGGATCTGGCGGAGCGCATCGGGCTCTCTCCATCACCCTGCCTGCGCCGGGTTCGTGCCCTGGAGGAGTCCGGCATCATCACCGGCTACCGGGCCCACCTGGACGCGAATAAATTGGATCTCAACCTGACCGCCTTGATTCATATCGCCATGGATCGCCATACGCCGGAGCGATTTGAAAACTTCGAACGGAAGATAAAAAGTCTGCCGGAGGTGATGGAGTGCCTGCTGATTACAGGCCAGGACGCAGACTATCAGGTCAAGGTGGTGGTGAGGGATATGGAGGCCTATCAGGCCCTGTTACTCAACAAGATTACCCGCATCGAGGGGGTCACGGGCGTTCATTCCAGTTTTGTCATGCGCAAGGTGGTGGAAAAATCCGCACTGCCCATGTGACTCACTGTCTCTTCGCATGGAGAATGAAGCGGAGGATCGCAAACCGTCTATGCGCTGTGCTTCGCGTCGGGTATCAGCGGTGTCTGATAGAAATGCTGTGACAGCCAGCTAATCGCCTCTTCCTTTTCATAAAAGGATTTGACGGCGATATCCTTGAAATAGGTGTTGGCGGCGATGCGCGTCATGATGACATCCTTGTGATCACGTTCGATGAAGGCGACGGCCTTCAATCGCATTTTGGTCTGCTGCAGCATGGCAATCTGTACCGGGATGGCGATGGCGTAGCGACCTTTTCTCTCGATAAGCGCCGGAAGAGGCTCGGCGAACCGGTCCAGGTAATCGGTGACAGGCTTGATGTCATCTTCAACCAGTTCACCATTGGTATAGATGACGGCATGAAGATATTGACCATCTTCGATACTGAGGGTGACCTTTCCGGTGTCCAGCGTTTCCATGGATTGAGTATAGCCGATCTATTTGGACTATTGAGAGCGGTAGGGATTGAGCGATCAGGGCCGCGCCATTGCTCTCCCGGTGTTGTGACAAAGCGGTGAATCGTTCACTCCCCGTTCCACGATCAAATAATTATCCAAAACCGCTTGACCATTACAGGTTCGCCCATATATTCTTGATGTATATGGGAATAAAATCCCAATACCATGAATAACCGGTTAGGCGACTACGAGTCTTAAATCTGCGTCTAGGAAGCCTAGAGCAGCGAAGTGAACTACGGCACGACTAGCCAGGATGTTTGCAACAACCGAACCTGGGATGAAGCGACAAAATACCCGACTCAGCAAAATCAAAGGTGGTGAAAGGACCAGGATCAAGGATAGTGAGTCTGATAAATAGACCGATGAGATAGAAATTGGGCGATAGGTATTTACCGGTTCGAACCGGATCTATCAATTGTTTTGCCAGAGCTTGGCGGCAGATGCCTCAGTTTTGAGGCATTTGCTGTCATTTTTTTTACTGGTTGTTGCCTATGGCTTCGTAGTTGATATGCTTTCACGAGCGTCTTGTTACAGGTACTGCAGGCGGTCGGTGTCTTCGCAACAACAAAATAGGGATGTATCAGATCCCTGTGGATCAACACAATGTCGGTTTTCAAGTCTTATATTGCACACCTCGGAAAAAACTCCCACGTCTATTCGATGCGGGAGCTGGATGATCTCTTAGCCGCAGATGGACATCCGGGATACATGCGCACTCATCGTGCTGAACTGCTGCTTGAGCGTATACGCTTCCTTGCTTCTCTATTTGCTGTGTTGGTTCCGCTTTGGTTGGTCATCGACTATTGGTTGTTGCCGCTCGACCTGTTTTGGCCGATTCTCGTTATCCGACTGTTTTCGACCGCTCACTTTGTATATCTCGCGCGCTATCAGGCCAAAGAGACCTCCCTTAAATCGAGCCTGCTGTTGCTGGCGGGCATGTTGATCAACCTCCCGTTGACCTTTTTTGCATCGGCTCACTACCTGGTCTTGGTGCCACCCGACACCATGTACAATTTGCCGGTGCAGCTCTATACGCTGCTCCCCTACATCGCAGTAGCCATACTGGGTCTGTTTCCCCTGACCCTCCTGGAGTGTTCCGCAATGGCTCTGCTGCTGGCGATGTTGACGCTGACGAGTTGGGGCTACTACTCCGCGCTACCCGCATTGGAGATGCTGCCGACGCTGTGGCTGCTGATTATTCTTCTCGGCATTGTGTTGTTTGCATCGACGATCCAGCTGCAGTATATGATCACCATGGTTACGCGGGTGGACCACGATCCGGTGACCGGGGCACAGACCCGAAAGTCGGGCGTGCAGAGTCTGTCAAAGGCGTTTCAACAGGCGAAATTACATAACGAGTATCTCAGTGTTGCGCTTGTCGATCTCGATAATGGGCAGGAGATCATCGCTGATTTCGACTACGGGACCTACGATCATGTTGTTCAGGAAGCCGCAGAGATCCTCTTTGACGACCTGCGCCACAACGATATGCTGGTCCACTGGGGGGAAAAGGTGTTCATGCTGATTCTGCCTGGCACCGACTGTGAGGGTGCACGCATCATCGCGCAGAGGATTCTCAGCGAGGGTCTTGGCAACTTGCCGGACGGCCGTCCGGTAACCGCAAGCATCGGGGTTTGCGAAAGGTCGGCCGATCAGATCGATGAACTGTCCACCATGCTGGAGCTGGTCGATAACCGTCGCAACGCCGCTAAGGATCAGGGCAAGGACCGCTATGTCCTGTGCCAAGACGAGCCGGCAGCGAGCAGTGGTTCGGGTCATTCCCAAGAAGTCGGCTGATCAGCCTGAAGCCTAGCTCGCTATTGCAGTTTCAGGAACCCCGGAATGAGCCAAGGATCGCCCGCAACAACACTGATGTGGTTGACAAACAGCAATACGAAACCCATCAACAGCAGGGCGTAACCCGTCAGGCGCTGGATGTCCACTACCGCCTCTGTCATGGTTTTCTCCTTGTCGTTTTCGGATTATGAACTCAATGTATAGCAGCTGATCCTTCTGAATAACAGAGTGTTTTAGTGGGGAAATAGGCTGCCCCGGTTCACCCCAAACAGGCAGCCCGGAAGGCTGATTCAGACCCTTTTCATAAAGACCTTGGCGTTTCGGCGGTAGTTGTAGAGCTGCCGCTTGTGCATTGGCAGATCCCCCAACTCGGCCTGCTCGAAGCCGCGTTCCCTAAACCAGTGAGCCGTTTGCGTAGTCAGTATGAACAGCTGCTCGATAGCTTGCTGCCGTGCCTGCGTCTCCATATGTGCGAGTAGCAGGTCGCCCCGGTTACTGCCCCTGTAGTCGGGGTGGACCACGACGCATGCCAGTTCCGCCATCGACTCCTTCGGGTAGGGATAGAGTGCGGCACAGGCGATCACCATGCCGTCCCGCTCCATCAGGGTGAAGCCGTTGATCTCGGTCTCCAGCGCCTCGCGGGATCGACGTACCAATACCCCTGTTTCCTCAAGGGGTTCGATCAGCTCGAGCAGGCCGCCCACATCGTCGATGCGGGCGGTGCGGGTCTCTTCGTAGGGCTCCGCGGTGATAAGGGTGCCGATGCCGTCCCGGGTGAACAGCTCCTTGAGCAGGGCCCCGTCTTGTGAGCGGTCGATAATATGTATCCTTTTCACCCCGCTTCGGCAGGCGGTAACGGCGGCCTTGAGATGTTGCCTGAGGTCTTCAGGCAGCTTTTTACGCCGCTTTAGCAGCTCGTCAACCTCTTTCGGTACGATATTGGCGATCAACCTGTTGCGGGAGTCCGTCACCCCTTTGGCCTCCACCAGTGAGATCAGCTTCTCGGCACCCAGGGCTGCGGCAACCGATGCCGCGACATCGGCGGCACTGAGATTGAACACCTCGCCCGTGGGCGAATACCCCAGTGGCGGGACGATGGCGATGGCGCCCGACGCCAGGCGCTGCTCCAGTCCCGCCGCGTCCACCCGCCGCACTTCACCGGTATGACAGAAGTCGAGACCGTTTCTGACCCCGATCGGCTTTGCGGTCACAAAGTTGCCCGAGGCGGCCCGGATGCGCACCCCCGCCATGGGAGAGTTCGCCAATCCCATCGACAGCAGGGCCTCTATTTCGACCCGTACCGAGCCGGCGGCCTCTTTAACACAGGTCAGTGCGGGATCGTCGGTGACCCGGAGGCCGTCGATATAGGCTGTTTTTACCCCCCTGGCCCTAAGGCGCTCCTCGATTTGAGGACGGGCGCCGTGAACCAACACCAGGCGTATCCCGAGGCCGTGCAGGAGGGCGATGTCATGCACCAGATTGGCGAAGCCTGGATCCTCCACCGCCTCACCGCCGAAAGAGACAACGAAGGTGCGTCCCCGATGGGCATGGATATAGGGGGATGAATCCCGAAACCAATCGACGAAGCTGTCGGTGGTGCTGTTTGTGGGTTTGGTCATACTGTTTAACCCATTGTCTATAAACAGAATTGCTTGATCAGAGACTGTATCAGGTTGATCGCGGGTTGAATATGCTTGAGTGGTAGATATTCATCCGGCTGGTGGGCCTGGTCGATGCAGCCGGGTCCGCAGATTACCGTCTCCATTCCCATCCGGTTGAGATAGGGGCCTTCGGTACCAAAGGCGACCGCGCCGGCCTCCGTCCCCGTGAGCTGTTCGACGGCCCTGACGATTGCCGCTTCACGAGGCGTCTCCATGGCCGGAATGCCGTCGAAGACCGAGGTCAGCTCCCATTTCAGTTCTGACTCCTGCAGGGAGGCGTTGAGCCTCTGTTTCAGTTCGCCGCGCAGATCCTCGAGAGACATCCCCGGCAGTGGCCGTAGATCGAACTGCAGTTCGCACTGGCCGCATATCCGGTTTGGATTGTCGCCGCCGTGAATATGGCCGAGGTTGAGCGTGGGGAAGGCGACCTCAAAGGCCGGATTCCGATAGCGTCTTTGCAGGTCGTCGCGCCAACGGATCACTTCACCGAGTACCCGATGCATGCCATCGAGGGCGTTCACCCCAAGGGCGGGATTGCTTGAGTGGCCTGAACGGCCGCTGAGGCGAATCGACTCCATGGAGATGCCCTTGTGCATGTGAACCGGTTTCATGCCGGTGGGTTCGCCGATCACCGCATGTCGACCCAGCCGGCGCTGGAGGCCGGCAAGGGACTTTGCTCCACACATCGTACTCTCTTCATCCGCGGTGGCGATGATCACCAGGGGCTGTTTCAGCTGCTTCAGCGGGAGTTCGCGCAGCGCTTCGATGACTACCGCGAAAAAACCCTTCATGTCGGCGCTGCCGATACCGTAGAAGCGTTGGGAGCGCTGCGTCAGTTTCAGCGGATCGCTTTGCCACTTCTCTTCGTCAAAGGGCACGGTATCGGTATGTCCGGAGAGTACAAGACCTTGATCTCCTTGACCGGCGCTGGCAATGAGATTGAATTTATCCGCGTGACCGGGTACGGGCACGACCTCGGTCTTGAATCCCAGTTGATTGAGCCAGCTTTCGAGGTGTTCGATGACATTCCCATTGCTCATATCCCAGGCAGGATTCACGCTGCTTACCGAGGCTGCGCCGATTAGGCGTTGTAACATCTCTTCCAGGGTCAGTGTTTTCATGACGCTGATTCTGTGGCTATGGAGCCGATCTTGCAACCGGGATAAGCAAGGATCTTCTGATCAACGCTCCAGTGACCGGGCTGGCGGGTACCCGATGGGAGGCTATGGGGCAGCAGCAGAGAGGCAAAACCGAACTCATCGTAACTTGCAAAAATTGGCTTCCTTTGCTTTTGTTATAAAAAAGGTACAGATGAAAGGGTGGCTCCCTGGCGCTGATGTAATAAGGTTTCGCCACGGCCACGCTATTGTGGCGAGAAAACAATCGATATGCGTCTCTATATAAGACATCCCACCGACGTGCCGATAGATTTCCAGGTTGGCGGTCAAGCCACCACCAGTCGTGAGACATTGACCAACTACAGTGAAGGCGGACTCTGCTTTGTTTCCGAAGCGAGGATAGAACCCGGTACGGAGATACATATCGCGATCCCGATCACTCCTCCCCAGTTTCACGCCACGGGAGTCGTGGTGTGGTGCCACAGGGAGCATGACAATTTTCTCATTGGGGTGAAGTTTACCGAGGAGGAGACGGCATACGCGGTGCGCATGGTCGAACAGCTCTGTTATATAGAGCACTACAAGCAGAGTATTAAGCAGTCGGAGGGACGCAACCTCACGGGCGAAGAGGCCGCCCTGGAGTGGATAGAGAAATATGCCGATGAGTTTCCCGGGTAGAAGAATCGGTGGATCGGATGATTAATCCAGGCAAGCGTTTTCTATTCTACTTTTCGCTTTCCACTTGCCGCTGATCACGGGGGATAATGCACCCATCGAGGGATCAGTCCCGAGCTTGCCCTGGAGATGGTGAGGCATGCGCTGGAGGCGTGCAGGAAAGAGGGGTATCAGCTATTTGCCCCCTATTTCATGAAAACACCTGCCGCGAAGGAAGCGATACTCAGCACAAAAAAGATGACTGCCGAGGGTTTCCACATCGTGTAGTTCAGTGTCTGGGCATTTTTGTTTTGCAGCGCAATCGCAAGAATACCGGAGACGAGAAAGATGCCGCCGGCGACAAAGGCGATGACCTGCAGGTATTCGATCTTGACCCGGGTCGAGCCTTGGACGCCGCCACCGATGGTTTCAAATTTATTGGCCAGGAGCGGCGCTGTAGTCAGGAGCCATAGGCAGAGGCTCATCCCCAGGGATTGTAAATAGCGAATCGGTCCTGAATTCACAGTGATACCCCCACTAATTGTCAGATTGATCAATCGTTATTATCGGTTGTCGGCACCAAGCTGCATTTCTTCAGCCCTCCGCTGGGCATCGCAGCGGGTGCGGGAACAGGCTGCCCGGGATCCTGGCTATACAACAGCTTGCCGGGAATACGCAATTCCCGTGGGGCATCTTCCATATCTCGCGGTGCTATCCTCTGTGACAGCTGCGGCTGTAGTCGCTCAACGATTTACTCTACTCCCTATTTTATTCCTGCTGAGGTGTGATATGTACAGTTTCAATACCCGTGTCGAAGGTGACTTCAAATCTGTCGAGGCGCGGGTCGTGGAGGCATTGAAGAACGAGGGTTTCGGTGTCCTGACTGAGATCGATGTCCAGGCGACGATGAAAGCGAAGCTGGGTATCGATAAACGTCCCTATAAGATCTTGGGTGCATGTAATCCTCCGCTGGCAAACCAGGCAATCGATGTCGAGCCCGATATCGGCCTGCTGCTGCCCTGTAACGTAGTGGTGCGTGAAGAGGAGGATGGTGGCGTGACGGTCGCCTTCATGGATCCGGTGGCCGTGTTGCGGCTGGTGGAGGATGAGACGATTGCGCAGCTGGCCGGGGATGTCAGGGAGCGGTTGGAGCGGGTGCGTGATGCGCTGTGAGCCGGAATCTGTTAGCGGGTCCCGGCCGCCTTACCTCTTCTTGCCGCGCCCGGCCCGTAGCCGAACTCTTTCTTGAAGGCCTTAGCAAAAGCGGCTTCCGATTGATAACCGGAGCACTCGGCAACCTGTGCCACGGAATCACTGCCGCTGAGGAAGCGTTCGTGCGCCTTGGACATGCGCCAGCGGCTCAGGTAGTGCATCGGTGATACGCCCACCATCTGGGTGAAGCGTGCGGAGAAGGCCGAGCGCGACATGCCCGCGAGCTGCGCCAGGCGTTCGACACTCCAGTTCCTTTCCGGCGATTCGTGAATCCCGCTCAAGACCTTGCCAAGTTTCTCGTCGGCAAGCGCGGCAATAAAGCCGAGCTCCTTGTTGGTTTCCAGATGGTGTCGGATTGCATTGATAAAAAGGATTTCAGAGAGCTTGTCGATTACCAGCGTACTGCCCAGCTGAGCGGCCTCGATTTCATGAATCAGCAAGTGTCTCAGGGAGTGGGAAAAGGGGACAGGGCCGCTGCCGTCGTTGCGGATGACCATGAGATCGGGAAGCGAGTCGATGAGTGGATTCCAACTTGCGCGATCAAAATCGATGTAGCCGCAAATCAATGTGACCCCGGGCCCTGGGGCTGGATCATCGGGAAGTCGGTTGCGTGGAAAATCATCCGCAGGCGGAATTTGACTGTTGGTGATCGTATGCCGGGAATCGTGGGGAAAAACGATCAGGTCGTCGCCGGCAAGGGCGATCGGCTCCTCGCTGGCCGGCATGTGCAGCCAACATCCACCCCTGGCCACCAGATGGAAGGTGGCTCTTCTCTCGCCCGAGGTGTCCACCGCCCAGTCGCCGCGGAAGCAGGCATGCAGAAATACAGTCGCCTTGAGATGTAGTGACTGTAAGATTTCACTCAGTACATCCATATATATTACCAGTGCAATAATGGACGATTAAACATAAAAAATGGAAATATAAGCATAGTTCATCTATTTATTCAGTACAATAATAGCTTCCGTGTTACATCAAATACGGAGAGAAACAATGTCTGAAGTCGCTATCTATACCAAACCCCATTGTCCCTACTGCAGCCACGCAAAGGCGTTACTTGAGTCGCGAGAAATTACCTACGTGGAGCTGGATGTCACTCAGGATCCGGATCTTTTGACTGAAATGGTGCACCGTAGCGGCGGCCGAACCTTTCCCCAGATAGTGATCGGAGAGCGGGCGGTCGGTGGTTATGACGATCTGCGGGCACTGGACAGGCAGGGTCGATTGGCAGCGCTGTTGGAACCGCAAGGCGCGGATTCCTGAGCGATTTCACTTTATTATGCGACGGGGCATGGCCAGGGCGGACCTGGCCATGCCCCCGTCTGCTATTCGATAATTTCCACACCACGCCAAAAGGCGACATAGTCCCTGATCTTTTCCGCTGCCGCAGAAGGCGAGGGGTAATACCAGGCGGCGTCCCGGTTCTCCCTGCCATCCACACTGATGGTGTAGTAGTTGGCGGTACCTTTCCAGGGACAGATGGATGTCGTACTGCTGCTCCTGAAGTAATCGCGGTGTAACGAGTCTGGAGGGAAGTAGTGATTGCCCTCCACAATCAAGGTCTCGTCACTTGCCGCAATTATTCTTCCGTTCCAGATTGCTTTCATCTATCCACCATCCTTTTCGGTGTTAAAGATAGCTAGGTTGAAGTGATCTTCGAGTCCGCTGTACAGGACTATTTCGTGGCTGGTTTCAGTCCAGTTCCATTATATCCTTCAGTTCGCTGCTGGAAACGACCTGGCAATAGATCATATTGATAATTTCCAACTCCCGATGGTGCAGTTCGTCCGTTCCGGCGGTACAGCAGTCTTCGACAACAATGACATTAAAGCTTTCGTCCGCCAGACTTCTGACCGTGGAAGAGACGCACTGGTCGGTAAAGATACCGCAGACAACGACATTCTCGATTTCCATGTTATGCAGTATCAAGCGCAGGTTGGTGCCGGTAAGCGCGCTATCGGTGGTCTTGGTTACGACGATCTCTCCCGCTGCCGGAGCAAGCTCGGGAACGATCTGCGAATCCTCCGAATTGCGTGGCAGCAACAGATAATTCCACCCCGGCTTTTTTTGACTCAGCGATCGGTCGCGTCCATCCTCCAACAGACAGGCAATCCGCGCATGAAGCAGATCCATGCCCTTGCGACGGAAGCGGTTCTGCAGGTCGCGGGTGTTGGGAATAACGATATCGTTCATACGCTGCCGGAAGGGGACCCAACGTTCGCGCTCAAGCGGGTCATCAGCCGGCTTCATGTAGGTGTTCTGGATGTCGATGGTCAGCAAGGCGGTGTTCTGATAGGGGAGCTCGAGGTCCATGGGTTCAGGAGCACCCTGGTAGTAGAAAGAACGATATGCCTGTTTCCAGTTCATTTCTCCTCCGATAATTCTACAAGGACAAGGTCAAACGATGGGTGAAACAGCCCGTGAGAGTTGGTATGTCCGGTTTATCTCTGCCGATTGTAGCGGATTGGATCCGGTTGTTGATACCGCCAGTCGAAGAACTGCGCGGTTACTCTGCTGTGGATAGGAAGGTCACTTGTCACGAATGCTATTGCCTGGCGACACCAAGAATCGGAAAAGGATATGCATGTTTGGTGATTTGATATAATCAATTTCAGGCAGGAACCGCGATTGCCGCATTGCCACGTATGGAAATTATTAAACCGGCTGGAAGGGTTATCTGTGCAGGGAGCCGAATCAACGGAAGCTGTTTTGCGTCACTGACGATAGGAAATCGATAAATGGTATTTGACAAGCCTAAAAGTCATATGGAAGTCGCTTCGTTGCTGTTTCTAAACTTCCTCATGGTTGGCTGCAACAAGCAGCACAGTGGGGATCTACCTGCCGCCTCCACGGATTGGAGCCGGGATATATTGATGACTAACCTGATTGTCGATCTCGATAGCATGAGAGCAAGCGCGGACATTGTATTAGCGGGGTCGCTTGCATCAACTGGTGCTTCCTTCGAGATTGGCGACCTGATAGTTGAACAGGTAACCTCGAATGCGACTCAACTGAATTTCAGAACCGGGCAGGGACGACTCGATGTGGGTGTGCCGCTATCCGTCCAGGACCAGACGCTGACTATCGATTATCGCTTCGCCATCCAGGATGATTTCAATGGTCTGCTTCGAAGTGGAGCTACCTTTATCTGGCCCTACTATTGCGGCAACCTTTTTCCCTGTAGATCCGAACCGGCGGAGGGTAGCAGCTATAGCCTGATGCTAGAGGGTGTGCCGGATGGCGCGACAGGCCTTTTTCCGCAATCGATAACGATGGATGTACCGGCATATATGGTTGGTTGGGCCGTTGCCAGTTACAGCTATCAGGCGCTGGGGCAGACAGTCAATGGAACAGAGGTGGGTGTTTACTACCGAGCCGGCGAGGAGCAGAACGCACTACGCGGTACCCGACACCTGAGAGATGTCTTTGACTGGTATGAACAGACCTTTGGTGAGTATGGTTTCGGTCAAAAGGTCGCCAGTGTCTCAGTGGACTGGGGTGGGGAGGCCTTCGGCGGTATCGAGCACCACCCCTTTTGGCATATCGCCAGCGGATCGATGTCGGATCCCGTCATTCACGCCCACGAAGCGGCCCATGGCTGGTTTGGGAATGGGGTTCGTATCGGCTGCTGGGAGGATTTCGTACTTTCCGAGGGTCTTGCTTCCTATCTCGCGGCGCGCGCACTCGAAGCGGTCGCGGGGGAGGCGATCGACGATCAGGTGTGGGCCTCCTACAAGAATCAACTCGATTCGCTGCAAAACAGCAGCGAGAATAAGATAGCCTGGCCGCAGGGCTGCAACGAGATAGACATTCTTGAGGATGGACTTTTCGGTACGGCGCCCTATATGAAGGGTGCCTTCTTTTTCAAGCACCTTGAATCCGTTCTCGGTAGTAACCGGTTCGACAGATTGTTGCGGGATTTCTATCGCGCAAACCGGGGAGGAGCGGTGACATTGCAAGCGCTGTTAACCCTTATCGGGGAAGAAAGCGACTACGATCCCGCTCAGTGTGCGCAGGCGTGGCTAAGGAACGAGGCGCTCCCGCAGGTTGAGCTCTGCGGCTATTGAAAAAGGGCTTACGATACTTCGAAATTAAAATTACCGTATGCTCAGCGGTAATTTAAGCTGATCTTCAAGGCACAAGAGATACTATAATTCTTCCAGTAGCTGGAACGAACCAGCATCGTCGACTAGCGTACTCTGATGTCATCATGGATCTTGACAGGTTTAAAAAACGGTCAATGATTCACTGGGGCACCATACCGGCGATCAATTGCTTATTGGCTTTACCAGACGTATGCGCATGCATATAAGAAGGGAGGATCTGCCGGCTCGCTTGGGAGGCGATGAGTTTGTCGTGCTGCGAGGGGAGCACCATCCTAACAATCATGTCACGGCGGTAAATGCGATCTTATCTATGGGGAGTGCCTTGGGCCTCGAGGTGGTTGCTGAAGGTGTGGAAACCGAGGAACAAAATCTGGTTCTAAAACGCCTGGGTTGTCAATATGTCCAAGGGTATTACTATACTAGCCCTTGCCTGCCGGGGAATTCATTAATTTTATCAAACGCTAATTTAGATCGTACCTACTACTTTTATTCAGCGGCAGGTGTTGTTGTGTGCATAGCCAAATTCTCTTGCTGCAGTAGCTGACATTCACGATTTCAATCGTCTGCATCAAATCTCCAGAATCAAAGCTCTCTTGTGGAAACACAGTTTGTTCGTTCGACACTAAGAGAACCATTCGTTTACTCTCGGGTTGATAACTTAGAGACTTAATATGTACATATTGCGTCTTAATTAGAGCTAAAAAAATATCTGTTATTTGAGATATAGAGTGATGAACGGTCTAGGTACCGCTAAATGCAATTACAATTGTTACAAATTTGTAAAAAATAGAGCATATTGCATGTAATGATTAGCAGGCGACATGGTGATGGGGGTATATTTACTTGGCTATCGTTTTTTAACGTTATCAGAAGGCTAGGATTAATCGAAAGATCTACCCAGCTCGTTCAGGGCGAGGAGCGGTATCCGACTATATTGAGCGTTTCCATACTCCAAGGCATAGGAGAAAAGTTGAAGGTCATAGACTTGAGAAATCACTCTTAGCTCAACCGCCGTGGAAACGGTGTAAAACCCCCGGTGACTACTTATCCGCAAGTACCAAGCGATACCCATAAAGAATCCGTATTAACAACATTATATTCTTATGGGAAGTGAGAACAAAAAGCGATGCAGAGTGATTATTTCACTTGTTACGCACCCTCCAGTCGGGGCTTATTGTTGCAGCGAGCCAAGTTGTTGATCATCGATAACTGTGAAGACAACACAAACCTATTACTCAGACTGCTCAGTAAAGACTACAAAATAACAACGGCAACAACATCTCAACAAGGCTTGCAGCAAATCAATAAAGGTGATTATCCCGATATTATCTTGTTAGCAATATCCGGGGAGACAGGTAGTGACCTGGATCTATTTCATTGTCTTGTCAAGAATTCCAGAACAAAAGAGATCCCGGTAATATTGATAGCGAATCGATATGATGTGGATATTGAAATACAAGGTCTGTCTCTGGGTGCGGTAGACTATATCATCAAACCTTTACATATTTTGGTAATTAAGGCCAGGATCAATAAGCAACTAACTGCAAAGCGCCGTGTAGATAGGTTGCGTTATTTGGCAGACATCGATCCTCTCACGCTTATTCCAAATCGGCGAAGCTTTGAGATATCTCTTCAATAGGAGTGGAAGCGAGCTTGTAGAACAAGATTGGAAATAGCGATCCTGATGATTGATCTCGATGATTTCAAATCGTACAACGATAGATATGGACATGACAAAGGAGATGACTATTTACGAATCGTGGCCGGTGAGCTATCCAAACAAGCGAGGAGAACAGGGGATATGGTTGCACGTTATGGCGGCGAAGAGTTTGTTGTGCTTATGCAAACCTGCAGTCTCACAAACGCCTTGCGAATTGCAGAGCTCATGCGGGCAGCTATAGAACGATTATCGATAGAACGGTTTACATTAAATTCAGTAGAACTGATAATCGCAAGCATAGGATGTGCCGTCTGTATTCCAACCCAAGATCGAGCAGCAAAGCATCTTCTTATAGAAGCGGATAAAAATATGTATATGGCAAAATCGTTGGGTAAGAACCGGGCCTACTGCGGTAAGACAGACTTGGTCGAGGTGAGAAACGAGAATGCAGAGTAAGCTAGAGGGTTGGTCGGAGAAATATGAACTGGGTATAGAGGAAATCGATTTACAGCATCACTATTTCTTGGATTTAATAGCAAGGCTCTCAAAAGAGTTGCAGAGCAGTAATGATCACTCCTATCACAAATCACTATTCATCGAACTGGGCCTGTATACCCATTTTCACTTTATCAGTGAAGAAAACTTGATGTATCGCGCATCTTTTCCGGGTCTTAAAGAACACAAAAAATTACATAATCAATTGATCGACGGCTTGAATAGAAACAAATTACTGTTTGAGGATGGGTATATTCAGGCATTACAAGTTGTAGAATTCCTAGAGCTGTGGTTTTTAAATCATACTGTTGGTGAAGACAGGAAATTTGCGGATTTTCTGAAAAAATCAGAGCAGGATTAATCATACACCCCGACACGAAACTGATACATAACTTATTGCCGGCAATAGTATATTGCAAATCAACTGAACAAACCTGCGCTGCTTTCGTTACGTCATCTACCTGGTTAGTGATCCGTTTGCCGTATACTGATCACAAACACTGCCATTTTGCTCGAAATAATGCATATAGAACCATTTAAGTGCAAAGGGTGACAGCAAGGTTTTGAGGGTGATGACGATAACCATACCTGCGTAAACCTCGACATCGAATATACCTGTCGACCTTCCCAATTCCGCAAAAATCAGCCCAACCTCACCTCGCGGAACCATCGCGAGTCCGACCGCGACTCTCTGTTTGATATTGGCATTTATAAGCATTGCACCGAAGAATTTTGCAGCTACTGCAATGATGAAGAAACTGAACGCGAATGACCAAATGAATGGAGATGTCCAGTCGATCTCTCTAAGGCTGAGGGAAAGTCCCACGGTAACAAAGAAGATCGGACTGAAGATGTACACGATCGGATTCATTTGTACCTCAATTCGACCGGCAAATTTTCTGTCATTGTGCAATGCCATCCCGAAGGGGAGAAAGAATCGTCGCGATAGTGCAAGTCCCGCGGCAAACCCGCCCAACAGTTCAGGTGCACCGACTACATGGGCCAACCAGGCAAAGAACAACACCAGGGAAATAATCATAATAGGTATCAGGCCCGGTGTGGTGGAGTAGTCGTCAAAACGACGGATCATGACCGAGATAAACTTTGCAGCAATCGGAGCGAAGAGAAAAAAAGTAAAATGAATGTCAATACCTTACCGACATTCATGACGCTCACTCCGCCACTGATCGAAAACTCGTAAAGTATCGCAAGCAGTATCACACCCATAACGTCGTCGAGAACAGCTGCGCCCAAGACAATCTCTCCCTCTTTCTCATGTTGTCTTTTGAGATCACTGAGCACTCGGATGGTGATTCCGATACTGGTTGCGGTAAGCGTACCGCCTATAAAAAGCGAAACCAGACCGCCAAGATTGAAAATCCAATAGCTAAGGGCAAAGCCACTGAAGAGCGGCATGAAAAACCCTCCCATGGCGACAATCAGCGATTGCCTGCCTGCATTGATAAGGCGTCGTATATCAGTCTCTATCCCGACCTTGAACAGCAGCAGGATTATGCCTATCTCAGCCAGTAGGTGAATTGTTGTGGATGGTTCAATCCAGCCCAAGAGGCTTGGGCCAAGGATCACACCGGCTGTCAACTCGCCGAGTACTGCGGGTGCCTGAAAGCGCACGGCCAGTTCTGCTAGCAATCTCGAAACGATCAAAATAAGGAGGAGGTGAACGAAAAAAGTATGAGTATCCACAACAGCTAGACCTCTTTTTGTAGAAGAATCAGATCCTTATAGGGGGTGTATCGGGATCGTCAAAATCTACACAGACTACTTGTTTCAATAATATGACAAACGCGACGAAAAAGATTTGACTCTGGACAGCGTCTTGGCCGATTTTGCGGAGATCATGCGGTCGAATCAGGGTTGTTGCTAAGGCTCTTTGATCTGGAGGCTTTTTTAATTAAGTTGGCAAGCGGATTTCGTGTTGTAGGAAACAGATTCCTTCTTCGATTGGCTATAGGATCAGGTTTTTACGGAATCTGAGAACGGTAAGGTGTGATCACACCCTGGTCTTGGTAGATGGAAGGGATGAGTTTTGAGGAGTTAAATGGAAAAGGAGAGTTTTAATGAGTTTAAAAAAAGTCGTATACGCATACATAAAAGTAATAACCATCTGGTTCTGTGTTGGCAGTGTTGAGGCAACGGAATTTGGGAGCCAATGGATAGTCGATTCGGTTGGATTGAAGGAGTTGCTGAGGCATCGGGCAAAGGTTGTATACGTGGTCAAAAAACCAAACGAGATGCCAATGGATGTCATCCCCGGTACGGACACTCGTCGAGTGATTCCCTGGCAGCCGATTAATGAGGATGATTCATTTGCCATACGTGTATTCAGTAAATCACTGTCATATCCGAAGGGCAAGAAATATCCGAAGGCAATGCCGACCGGGAAACAATGGACAGCCACCATGCGCAGACTGGGCATCAATCAGGGTGACATGATTATCACTGTTGGCAACAAGGAATATGCCACGCGATTTTCCAGAACCGCCGTCGAGTATGGAGGCAACGCTGTTGTCTACAATGATCCTGCTGCTGATAACCTGCTGATACCCTATTCCATGGTTGATGCAGTCCCCGGCAAATTGGAACCTGGTAATTTTACGGCAAGAAATATCAACCGGGAAAGGCTCTCACTTGACAACAGTGTTGGAAAGCAGACTGATGCCGGGATTCGATTCTGGGATGTTCGTAACCCGGTCTATCCGGCGGGTAAAAAAACCAAGCGCTATGTGTATACGCAGGGTACGCTGTTAACTGCAAGCAACGCATTGAAATATACCGATCTACTGGATGCCAATGGAACCTGGTTTCGAACTGCGGATGATGTATCTGTTGTTTTAAAGAGCCATTTTGGTCATCAAGATGAGCAGGGCAGTGTCCGGCATGTTATTGTCTGTGACAGCGAGGGCTTGTCGAATATCGTCATGTGGGTTGCCAGGTCGTTAGGTTATGACAACGTATTTGTGCTCGCGGGAGGATTACACGAATTTACCATGGATACCAATAACCATCGCTTTGTGAGCCTGATAGATAGAGTCAACTTGCCTTTGAAATAACTGATCCTGTCAATCGTATAACTTTCGACACAGAGCGGAATCGGCCCTATAGGTAAGCAGTTACCATGGTTCCGCTCTGTGTGCTTTTATTCGGTTGATGCAACCGTTTGTAACACGCTTAGGCTACAGGGCTGGATTTGAATCTCCTGGTTGCCTATATTAACCAGTTCACTCTATGGTGCGGCAATGGTAAAGGTGATCCGGCAAACTGGGGAAAATGAAATCAAATTACAAGGTAATTCTATTCGATCTTTTTGGCACTCTGCTTAGCGTCGCCAAGGCTGCGGACGGTAAAGGGCGCTATACAGCCGATATCCTGGGTCTGGATCGCAAGCTCTGGAACCAAGCCTGTTTTGGCGAACACCATGATATTGTAAGTGAGACAGATCATATGGAAACCGTAAGACGCATCGCCCACAGTCTCGATTCCACGATCCCGCTCGCCAGGATACATGAGGCTGCCGATGCGCGTCAGATGCGCTTCGACATAGCGTTGACCGAAATTGAACCCGGTATTCTCAATGCACTGCAGTCGCTGAAAATGGATGGATTCACTCTGGGCCTGATATCCAATGCCTCGACCGGCGAGGTCCGGGCTTGGCATGACTCGCCGCTTTCGCCTCTGTTCAGTACGGTTCACTTCAGTTGGCAACAGGGCGTGAAGAAGCCACAACCGGAAATATATCAGATGGCATTGGCGAAAATGGGGGTTGATCCGCACCAGGCGCTCTTCGTCGGGGATGGCAGCAGTCAGGAACACCTGGGTGCCGAAGCATGCGGTATCGACAGCCTGCTTGTTACCTATTTCCTCGATACCAGTGACCGCCGGGATATTGTCCGACGCGGAATGGGATCGAATGGAACCATTGCCCACATCAGCGAATTGTCGTCGCTGCTACTCCCTAAGGGCTGAATCCAAGCGGATATGTTGAACTTCAGTAGCGGTAGCGATTCTCAAGCTGTTCCAAGTAGTCGCGATCCTCGTCAACTCTATCCTGATACTCGAATAGTTCTGTTTCCGCCTCCTCAAGATCAATGCCAAGGACCTTGAGCTCATCCAGGAGGATTTTACGCCGCTTGCTGCTGATGCCATCCTTCACCAAGTCGGCCTCCGTCTCTTCGATCTGCTGTTGTAGTGTCTCGATGAGATTTCTCTGTCGATCCAGTTTTTGCTTGCTGTTCTGCAGTTGCATCTTGGCAGCATGAACCTCAGCACCGTTTGACCATGCCTCCCTGAATGCCTCTGCCAATGGCGCGCTGCAGACTGGGTTGTGCTTATGTCCAGATTTGCCTAAATCAAAACCTTTCCGAGGCGTACAATACTCCTCCAGGCCAGCCAGGCGGCCCTCCTCATAGCGTTCCATATCGGGTGTAACGCCGTGTTCGGCGCAAGCTTTTCGGTGATTGCCGAGATAGGAGAGTGGACGTCCCTTGGCGCCGTCCTCGTAACCAATACTGCGCCAGTCGGCCAGCTGGCACTCTTCTCGATCCATTGTGGCACAGCCGGTTAAGATCAATCCTATTGTAAAAAAAGCAAGATAACGAATCATTGAATCAATTCCATATTCTGGTAGTTAGAATTCGAGTTGCAGCGACTATTTGTTGGCAATTTTACCGATTATGCATGACCTAATTGTAGATTGGGTGAGGGAGTATATCATAGGGTGAAATTCGCTTTTTCCGCTAAGGCTGAACGTAAAAATTACTCGCCTGCATAGGATCAAAGGCGTAGTGATGATATAGGTCACTCTCTGCTTCCGACCATCCGCCGAAGTCGAGAGTCTCTCCCCTTGGAAGATAGTCCGCAAATTCCGGGATAAGAAATCGCAGTACCGCATAGTCGTATCCGGGACCGCCCTCTCCCAATTCACCGTCGGCGTGTCCCAGGTGATGGTGTATGTCGCCATCGGGGAAACCATAATTTGTATAGACGAAGGGTGGTATGCCATATTCGAGGGAGAAGGCAAAAAAGATATCGATGCCGTCTATCCCTTCACCACCGGCACCTGTGCCGAGATCATTGTCCGAATTGAAATTTACGCTTATGCCCTGGCCAGTGACCGTCTGGGCCTCTACTTCACCTGTGGCGACGACAGGATTGTCAGAGGTGGGGATAACGCCGGCAAAATCGAAACGGATGTAAAGATAGTCTCCGTCTATTCCCATGGAAAGTGCGATCAGATCCGCCGGTGGGTAGTCAATCGGTTCGCTGTAGGGGGGCGCGCCACCCGGGGCGATTTCGGAATCGCCGGAAGATTCAACACTGGTCAGGCTGTAAACCGCATTGATATCATCGGGCCAAGGGTCTGAAAAAACGACGGAATTGAGATAGGAGTCAGAGTCAGTGCCGTCTCCACCACTGCCTCCGCCACAGCCGAAAATCAAGCTGGTGCAAAAAATGATGGCTGGAAGTTTAAAAGCAGCATGCATGTCGGTTCTCAGGATAATACTGCTGAAGAATCTACTCTCTTTTTCGGCAAAAAAAGACGATGCTTGAGCCGAATCAAAATCGTAAAAGCGATCGGCGAGACAGTACTTGTTTAGCAAAGCGGCGGAATGATTCTAGAGGCGGAAAAAAACGACCCGTCAACACAGGCGAAAGTAGGGAGCGCCTATTATTCACTGCTGCTTGATTCCGGTTCCTACTTACCCTGGATTGGCGGGTGTAAGGATATTTAGGTTAGAAGCCACTTCTCACTGCTCTCTTCTCGAATGCGGGACCCAGCGAGAGATAACCTATCCCAAGTGCCGCACCGAGGCCAGTATTTACACCGAGGGCGATAGGTTGCAGGCTGATGTTACGTTTCCCTCCGCCGACGAGTATGGCGGCGCTTGCACCAACAGCGATGGTCGCCGAAGCCTGTGCGCCCAGATATCTACCCGAAAGACTGTATGCGGCAGGATCCAGGTCACTGCTTCCGCCGATGACCGCATAGGCCATATTCTCGGTTGCACGCCAGTTCAGATCCAAACCAAGGCCGATACCGGCAATGCCTTTATAGTGCTCCTGACCCTGTGTATGGTTGAATGTGCAATCGACGCCAACGGTATGGTGTATTACATAGTATCGATGGGTACCGGGGATCGATTTACAGGTCAGCACACCCAACTCGATGCCGCCATCTGCACTTGCCGACATCGGAGCAAGCAGTGAAAAAGTAATTGCCGTACCCAGCAGGGTGTTTCTTATCTGTCTTGTTGCTTTCATATCATCCTCCATTGATCATGCACCTGATTGAGGGATCTGTTTCATCCTGGTCAGTCTTGGATGGGACAGATTTTGATACTGCTTTTTTCGTCTGGATTATTCAGCAGTAAAGAGGAGTTGAGGCAGAGTAGCTTCCTCAACGCAAGAACCAAGTGAGAATTCACCTGGTGTGCGCAGCTTCACTTCTATATACGTACAAGAAACGAATCTGGTTTTTACAGAGTTATGGGATTATGCGATGTCAAAAAACAGATGGAGAACAGATTTGTCGTCCGCTCCCTTCACTCCCTGCCGGTTGCAAGATCGGCGATGATTACATGAAGGGCCACTTCGGCATTTTCAAAGGCGTCGGCCAGGTCGTCTATGGTCGTTTCCCCTGACTTGGCGCCATTCAGGGCATTTGCGATTTCTGTCATTAAGCCGGCCACGGCTGTAAGGGCATCATCGCCCCCACTGTCGTGAACCTGGGTAACGGCATCTGTTATTTGGTCGTTTATAGCAGTGGGAAAAGCCATGTGATTACCTCAAAAATCGATATTTGTCTTGATTATTAGATGGTTCAATTATGTACATCATAGCGTGATTGGGGATATGTAAACCTATCTTTCTGTCGGCTTTGAATAGGTGGATATTCACACTCTATTTTAGATAATAGTTTTAAAAAAGCCTGTTACCTATCAATCAATTCTCCTCAAAAGAAACGGAAATCCAAAGGAAAAACCGGGCGGTGGCTGCTGCACCGCCCGCCTGCAGAAGCAGGAAGTGAGGAGAGGTTGAAAAAACACGCTAGGGGTATCGAAGTGCCTGTCGTGCGAAATGCCCCGATTGCAGGGATAGATAATCCTTCCATTGATCCAAAGTCCTTGTCACCAACTGCGTACGTCCACACACAGGACACTCATATCTCGACTGCTCAATCCGTTCATCCTTTTGCGTCTCGATTACAGCCATCAGCGAGGAACAGTGTGAGCAATGCATTTTTGTGTATACCCCTGGAAATTAGTATTTTGTCGTTCGTGTTGAGTTGTGAGTATTCGTAGTGCGCCGAGGCACTTGGTTGCTAAAAAGTCATAAGCACAGATCAATCATTCGCTCAGAATCCAACATGCTGTATTCATCGATCCGACGTCGGCAGTGATCACCATCCCCATCCTGTTCGGCGCCGCCCACAGTGGACCGATGCCGCCGACCAATTCTCTAACAAATATAGTTTTTTTCTATTAATTACAGTCAGTTGGATAAATCCTTCATAATGTCCACTACACGGCCTTTGAAATACTCTTAAAAAACAACGAGTTAGCATTTCAAGGTTACAATTGATCGATATGGACCTGTTGACTGTTAAGATTAGTCCATAAGACCGAATGCTACAAGATATTGTGCAAAAAAATACTACAAGCACTATATCTTGGTTTTTTTCAATTAAAATAGAGATGTACCGCAATTCAGCGAGATAGCCGGTTTTAGTGACCCCTATTGTTAGCTTTTGAGGGTATCTTGTTGATCGGGAGTAAGGATGCGGGCAAGGGGACTCGCAGTTGCTGGGGAATGATCTGATTGGATCCCTGACGGATCCATGGAAGATTATTTTACACAGGGGCTGGAATCGCCAATATCTTCGATTGGTAATATTCACCTTATAAAATAATTCATGCTGTATATAGTGAGGGAATTGGAACTGCAAACTGCTGAATAGGGTTGAGAGAAAAGCGTTTCCAGCGCTATTCATGCCGACTGAGTGATTGGATCGAGTGATACCCAGTAAGGAGAGCAAAGCCGGTTCATCATACCTTTGGAAAATGAACCGGCTAGCACGAGAGGAGGATTGAAAATGACTATCTTGAAACGAGCCGCGTTATTCCATGCGGTTTTGGCAACAACACTCTTTGTAACCGGTGAGACTGCCCTGGCAGCCTGCAACGCAACCGTGAATGGACGTCCAATGACCCAGCAGGAGTGTGCCTTATCCATGCAGGTCTATGGTTATGTGGTACCGGGAGACTATCTGATGGACGACTATGGCAACTGGGTCAATGCCAACAATCCACTGCACCGGGGTAACACCTTCCGGGATGCGCAAGGTTCACGCGGCGGTTCCTGGGGCGGTCGTTCCTATGTCAGTCCCAGCACGGTCTACGACTCGGGCGGTGGTTGTGAAGGTGGTGGTTGCGTCAATATCATCGATTAACAGCGGTAACACCTCGTCCGGCCGGCAATCTATGTGCTGATCCGTAAACAGGTGTTGCAAGTGTTGATCGAGTGCCAAATCCATGAATCGTCCGTTGACCACCGCCCTTGAGCGCCTGAACTCATAACCGTTGCTATCGCAATACAGCGTCTCGCGCATCGAAAAGACTATAGTGTGAATGATGGGGGCGGCGACTCATCGGTACCGTTCTCCTTACCGGGGAGCGGACCATCGTCATAGGTGGGGTGCCCCGGATCTTTTGGGATTCTGCAAAAAAAAGGAAATCGATATGAAGCCTGTTTCGCTCTTCATCATCAGATCAATCGTTTTCTGCTTGCTGCAGGTACAGACCGGTATTGCGGATGAGCAGGGGCTTTTGTGGCAGATACAAGGGAAAAATACGGATGCCTATCTATTCGGCACCATACATAGTGAAGACCGCCGGGTCACTCAGCTGCCTGAACCGGTTGAGACGAGTTTCAATCGTGCAGAGATTCTGATGTTGGAGGTGTCTCTCGATCAGTTGACCACCGCTACTGTGGCGACCAGGATGTTACAGCAGGCGGATGGTTCTCTCAGTAAACAGATGGGTAAGTCATTGGCCGAGGAGGCTGCAGTGGCCATGCAGTCGCGTGGTGTTCCGCCGGAGGTGACGGATTTAATGCAGCCATGGGCAGTAGTGATGACCTTGAGTGCGCCACGCCAGTTGAGTGGAGAGTTTCTTGACAAACAACTCTACAACAGAGCAATCGCAGACGGTAAACGGTTTCAGCCACTGGAATACCCCGATGAACAGCTTTCGGTTTTCACAACTTTGACGCTTGATGAACAGAAATCACTGCTGCGCAGCGTGCTCGACGAATATCGAACCTATCCGCGTATGTATGAACGCTTGACCGAGGCCTATCTGGAAAGGGATCTCGATACCCTTGCTGAAATAAGTTTCGCCAACCCGATCAGTGACGATCCCGCGCTACAGAAAAAGTTTATGGCTGGGATGCTGACTGGGCGTAACCATCGAATGCTTGAACGCATGGAGCCATTGTTCAGTCAGGGTAAGGTTTTCATTGCCGTTGGGGCGCTGCATCTAGTTGGCGCCGAGGGATTGATTTCGCTGTTGCGGCAGCGTGGTTACAAATTAAAATTACTATATTGATGGAGCGATAAGCCAACTGGCTGTGCTCGATACCAATGAGCGTCACGACGTCTTGTTCTCTTTTTCAGCTTGGTAAAACTCAGGCCAATCCCGCGCTACAACTGGACCATCGGTTGCCAGAGTAAAACAGGTATCCAAAATAACCGGTTTTTCCTGCCTGTCGATATTCTGTTGACCGGGATTTTGCAGGCTGTTCAAGGTTTGGAAGGCGGTGGTTGCAATCTGCCCAAGCATTTCTGTGATGTGGGTGCAGCCTTTTGTGCCCCCAAGAATCGACCGCACTCGTTTGTTCCAGCCGGGACCGATCTTTTCTCCTATAAGGTTGGCAAATGAAAGAGTAGCACCCTGGCAATGATTGTAGGGCGCCCATTCGGTAACGGCTTGCGCTTCTACAATCTTGAAATCGAGATCCAGGGTCAGGCGAATCCGCATCTCGTGCAGTGATTCCCCTGCCCGAATCTGACCGCCGCGGTCCTTGTTGCGGATGTCGAACGGCTTGGTATCGACCAGGTGGCCTTCGATATCCAGGAGTCCGTCGTCCCGTAGATAGCCTTGAAGCGTCAGTTTGCGGGTATGCAGGGGTTTACGTCTAACAGCAGGGGACAAGGGCATGGTGGGAAATAATCGGCAAAAAAATTGATCATACCGGATTGTTGCGCTGCAATAAACCGGAGCCGCATGGTGGATTAGGGTGGTCTTTACTCATAATCCTGGTATATACAGCACTATATAGAGGTAAGCGCTATCCATGCGCTTTGGCAAATGTTTACCCATGGTTGCATGACCGGGCTTTGCTGTTGCGCATAAATCTGGAGAATGATGCCCACTCATGCTCTTCAACTACATAACACCCGTATTTCGTCCTCCCAGTGAAGCAGAGTCATTGATCCTGCAGGTCACCAACGGCTGCTCCTGGAATAGATGCACCTTCTGCGAAATGTATATGGAACCGCAAAAGAGATTCAAACCCAAACCTATCGCAGAGATCCGCGATGAGTTGCGGCGGTTCGTCAGCATGAATATCCCGCAACGGCGTCTGTTTCTCGCTGACGGCGATGCGATGACACTCTCCTATCGGCGACTGCATGAGATCATGCAGGCTGTTAACGAATACCTGCCCGATATTCAACGGGTCTCGGCCTATTGCCTGCCGCGCAACATCAAAAACAAGTCTGTTGAGGAGTTGCAGGGATTGCGCCAGATGGGATTGCAGCTGCTCTATATCGGTTGCGAAACCGGCGATGACCTGGTGCTGGATCGTGTCGATAAGGGCGAGACCTGGCAATCCTCACTGGAGGCCCTGCTGAAGCTTCAACGAGCGGGAATCAAGCGTTCGGTGATGATCCTGAACGGTCTTGGCGGGGTGCGCTACAGCGAACGACATGCGCTTAATTCGGCTTCATTGATGAACGAATCGCAACCCGAATACCTCGCTACACTGGTTGTCAGCTTCCCAATGGGGCAGCAACGCATCAAGCAGGGATACTCAGGCGAATTCGAAGCGTTGAACCTGCGTCAACTGCTCGAGGAGATGGAGATGATGCTGTCCGCGCTCGAACTCGAAAAGACCATATTCCGCAGCGATCACGCATCGAATTATCTGGTTCTCAAAGGTGTACTTAACAAGGACAGGGAGCGGCTTTTGAAACAGGTACGTACAGCCCTTACAAACCCCGAATCGACGAGTTTTCGTGCGGAATGGCAAAGGGGTCTATAGAGCTTTAGTAAAAGACTCCCGGGATAGGTGTCAAGTTGATTTTTACTTATTCCAGGCGTGATCCAGGTGAGGATATATACTTATACTTGTTAGTGAGTGGAAAGGAGAGTAGGAACGGGGGAGGTGCGTTGATGAATGGAAAGCTGGTTATCTTCTTATTCTGTGTACCATTTTTAGTCAGTTGTTCAGGAGGCTATGTGTTTCACGCCCTGCCGGATCTTGACGGTCCGACAGGCAGAGCGATGGATATCAATAATCGCGGTGAGATTGTCGGTTACTGCGAAACCGAGGCAGGGGAGTTTCATGCTGTTCTGTGGGACCGTCACGGTATTACCGACCTGGGAACCCTAGGGGGTGCTGACAGTTATGCCTATGGCATCAATGATGACGGTGTCATTGTAGGTTACAGCGACACCGCCGATGGTCAAAAGCATGCCTTCATCTGGCAGGATGGCATCATGACCGATATCCACGATCCTGACTTACCACCCCTTAATGAGAGTTTCGCACGCGCAATTAATACCGATGGATCGATTGTCGGAACAGTCGGTATCGGGGGGGTATTGTGGCGTGCGCCGGATGACTATGTTTGGTTATTGGTAGGTAGCGGTCTCGAAGGTCCGTCGGACGCCCATGATATCAACGATTCCGACCAGGTAGTCGGATGGCACCACTCGAGTGACCAGGCCTTCATCTGGGAGGATGGAATGATGGAGATCCTTCCCCATCTTGGTATTGATCGTTCCAGGGCCTATGGGATCAATGACGCAGGTCAGGTGGTCGGCGGTGTCGTCGATCCCGACACCCATCTGCAACAGGCCGCGATCTGGGATGGGGATGATCCTCCTGCGATACTGGGGACATTGGGCGGATCTTATGGCAACGCAAACGATATCAATGCTTCCGGCACTATCGTTGGCATGGCGAAAAAACCCGATGACTCGACGGTTCCGTTTTACTACAAGCTTTCCGACACTGAGATGTTTGAATTGATGAACCTCGGAAGCGGCGTTGCCAGAGCTGTAAACAACAACGGTGTCATCGTGGGGTATGGTGTCAATGCCGCCGGGGATGAAAAGCCGATAAAATGGGTGTGGACGCGTGCTAGGTGGCCCTGGGAGTGATCGTTAGTGATTGATGCCTAGAAACAATACATGACACCCACCCTGGATTCATTCTGACAGAACCTTTTGGTGGGTGTCTAATCGGTTAGGTATCTCAATAGGATTTCAGCTTTTTTTACGGCTGCATCAGCAGCGTATAGAATGTAACACTACTGCTTGCTGCATTGCCCCTTAGTCGCCATTCCCAGTTCCATGACCTCTTTCTTGCCTGTCTCCTCATCTACCTGTTCCAGGTTTGCCCCGCCAACAAAAACCCCTAATTTGATGTATTGCTTGATAAAGTAGTTTTCACCGCTTACGGTGGCGAGAACAAGATCATTGGGTGAAAATTCAGATTCCGTTGAAATCGTATGCGATTTATCACCTGCAACTTCTTCATAGAAAAAGATGCCAGGGGCGGTCTCGCCGATACACTTCCCGTCGATCCAGATGTCTTTTTTAAGGGCGCCGCCCCCGATCGATTTTTTTCTGTAGATATAGATACCAGCTTGTCCTTGCGCGGGTTTGTTGAAGGTCTTGGCGAGATTGGCTGCTTGCTCGCTCGACATCTGGACAGAGGCACAGCCGGTAATTGACAAAGACAATAGTGCAATAAGACCCATCCGTTTAAACATCATGACACTCCTGTGGTTATGGATTAGTGATAGTGTCATTATATTTTTAGACTTTCCACTTTTTTTCTTTGGTAGAAGGAGCTCTCTCTTATAAAAAACGGTTCAAAGTTTGCGCACGATATTGCAATAATCCTGTTTCCATCTTTTGCTGAGTCCAACATGGTCAAAGAACGGCAGGGTGAATCTACCTGGTTGCGGATGAAGGCGTTTCTGACTAGTTACCATGATCAACCGCATTGGGAACATGCCATTTGCCACGGCTGATTGTCTATTATTTCAGCTATGCCGACCCTCTCGTTCACCGCCAATCTCACCCGCCACACCCGCTGTCCCGACGCGGCATTCGAGGCTGCGACCGTTGCCCAGCTCTTCGAACACTATTTCAGTCGCTGGCCGGAAGTACGCAGTTATGTACTCGACGATCAGGGGGCGGTGCGTAACCATGTCATCGTGCTGGTGGATGGCCGGAGTCTGCATGACCGGCGGCGGTTGAGCGATGCACTGGGTTCGGAAAGCGAAGTTTTCGTCATTCAGGCACTCTCGGGAGGCTAGGCCATGGGCGACCGTATACTGGTTGGAACCCATAAAGGGTTGTTTCGCATCGTGCGAGTAGGCGAGGGGCGCTGGGAGATCGAAATGAGCTGGTTTTTGGGCGATCCGGTATCCATGGTATTGACGATGCCGGGCACTGATCAAATCCATGCCGCCCTGGACTTGGGTCATTTCGGCGTTAAAATTCAACGTTCCCTGGATGATGGCGGTAACTGGAGCGAGGCGCCGGTGCCGGCATACCCGGAGAAGCCGGAGGGTCTGGAGGATAGGGATCCCTTCCGCGGCCTGGAGATTCCCTGGAGTACGCAGAAGATCTGGTCCCTGGCGGCCGGCATGCCGGGGGAACTCTGGTGCGGTGTCATTCCAGGCGGACTCTTCCACTCCACCGACGGTGGCGACAGCTGGAGACTGATGCGTGCCCTTTGGGACGACCCCAGGCGCAGGCAGTGGATGGGCGGCGGTTACGACTTCGCCGGCATCCACTCGATCCTGGTCGATCCCCGCGATCCGGCCCATGTCACAATCGGCGTATCGGTAGGCGGGGTCTGGACCACTGAGGATCGTGGAGGTCACTGGCAGCTGATCGGCGAAGGTCTGCGCAACGCCTATATGCCGCCCGACCAGGCGGCCGATCCACTGACCCAGGATCCCCACCGGATCGCGCACTGTCCCGCCCATCCGGACCGCCTCTGGATGCAGCACCATAACGGCATCTTCCTCAGCGACGATGCTGGCCGGCACTGGCGCGAGCTAGAGGATGTAGCTCCCTCCAGTTTCGGCTTCGCCGTAGCGGTCCATCCCGCCGATCCGGATACCGCCTGGTTCGTCCCGGCGCTAAAGGATGAGCAACGCATTCCCGTTGATGGACGGCTGGTGGTCACCCGTATCCGCAACGCCGGCGAGCACTTCGACATCCTCGATACCGGCCTGCCGCAGAAGCATGCCTACGACCTGGTCTATCGTCATGCCCTGGCCGTTGACGACGGGGGTGAACGGCTGGCGATCGGCACTACCACCGGTTCACTTTGGGTAAGCGAGGATCAGGGTGACGCTTGGCTTCCAGTCAGCCATCATCTGCCGCCTATCCTGTGTCTTCAGTTTCAAAGCTGATCCCATTGAGAAGGTCTTCGAACACATAAGGCAACAGCAAGGCAATCAATTAGCCTGCGCTAGGCGAGCACGGCCTATAAATAGCTAACGAG